>JBPCXN010000152.1:0-3604 GCA_051008495.1 Endozoicomonas sp.
GTATAATGAAGGGCAAAATAATATTAGTCCATAGATGAATATATATGTGCAAAGATAAAGGTGTCTGCGCGTTCGCGCATAGAGGTCAACTTTCATAACCGCTAATTTGATAGTAAAATCTATGAACTTACACTAGTATGCATAACAAAAAAATCCAGGTGACAAAACCTGATTTAGGCGTTAGCTGCCACGCTGTAATTGATATTTGCGCATAACTCTAAAGATATTGTATATGGTAAGTGTTATTAAGTTTGCTGTAATTCTGCAAGTTAGTGATGAAACAAATCCGTAATCTTTGTACAAATTTATAAAAATGTACTCTGATGAAAATGTCATGGATGCTAGAATTATTTTTCTATTTGTAATGTATCTTTTTGCAAAAACTAACGAAATGATTATTGGTAGAACAGTATTGGAAAATGATGAAATTTCCTGACTATAGCTGGGAATGATGCTTTCTGAGGCTTCAAAAATTAGGTTTACTGAATTGTACATAAGCATGTGATGAAATATTTCTTTATTAATAGACAACCTAACAAAAACGATATACCTATAGAGTTCATTGAAAGTAGTTAGTTGAACAGGGGTATCTAGAGCTAATGACTTTATTACTGGAATTATTTTATGACTATTTGATATCATTGAACAATATAAGGGTATAGATACAGATTCAATACCATTGATTAGTTGAGTATATAGGTATTCAACATAATTTATTGAATCAGAGCCATTGCTGACCCCTTTGATATCGCTTGCAATCTCTGTGCAATAGGCCATTAAAACAACCATAGCAATAGTTATTATCTTCATGAAAGCGACCCCTAAAAATCATTAGATAATAGCAGCTACAATGCATCTAGCCGACACGTGCGGCTAATGCAGGCGTTATGTTGCAGAAACAAAGTGGAGCTGTTTTATGATCGGCTAGCTGGGTGGTTGGATAAATATGATATTATCTTAGTGCTGAAGTATTAGATTACCGTTTGAATCAATTGTGTATGCTTTAATACCTATGTCAGTTTCAACAACAATCAATATTTCATGATCATCGTCTTCAGTGCATAGAAGTATTTTCAAAATCAAGTTTACACCTAACCCTCCTGAATTTACGTAATAAGGGCCTCTATTAGAAGGAAAAACCCAAAGATACCCATCTACAAGGCACCAGTCTTGTGCAATAGTTTCTCGCACCGTAAATACAACCAAGAATAAAACACAGGAAATAATCCTTCGCATCACCAATACCTCTGAAGGTATACAACTCACATGATAGTTTAAGATTTTGTTTGCAGCATTACTCTGTACTAAGCGAAAGCCAGTGTACTTTAATTTCCACAAGAATGTTGTTTCTCTGTTTCAGACCTACCGTTACAGATTCTCCCCTCACAGTCACCGCAGTTCCGTCCCGAAGTTGAGCCTGGCTGGTTCCGTTGCCATTGTTGCTAATGATGGTAACGATAGTTCTGGCTCCTTCCGGGATAAGTGATTTGAACTGCTGCCAGATGTTGGTGGTGGCCATGTGTTTTCCTTTTCTGCAAACCACAAAAAAGGGCAACACCCTGAAGTATTGCCCTTCTCAATACCACCCTGAATAAGGGTGCAGACTACATTTTATTCAATGCAGCCTCCGACCATCAGAGTGGACGAATATCTTCTGCCTGAGGGCCTTTCTGGCCCTGAGTGATTTTGAATTCAACGCGCTGACCTTCGGCCAGAGTTTTGAAGCCATCGCCAGTGATCTGACGGAAATGCGCGAACACGTCAGATCCACCGTTTTCCTGAGCGATGAAACCAAAACCTTTCTCTTCGTTGAACCACTTAACGGTACCGGTAGTAGTAGACATAATCATTTCCTAATTTTTGAACAGTAAAAAGTGCCTTGTAATAAGGCGGTCAAGCTAGAAGTTCTGTTATTGCTTATGAAGAACGATTTGAGCTACTACACTCGGAACGTTGAAATCTATACATAAAGAATGAAACACACTTTTAACATGAAGCCATTATATACAACTGACGTTGTCAGATAATCAGTATTTCATATCGAATTTCGGCACACAACATCAACTTCGAGTAGTAATCCTGCCTAATAGTGCCTTTCCAGTTCGACGCTCTGGATCACTTTGCCACTTTCTGCCGTAGTGCTGACACTCAGGCATAAAGCTCGCCAGCCTCCACTCGCTCCAAGAAGAGTATCCTGAACTTCCACTAGACGCCCTGGCACCACCAACCCCAGCGCTGTTACAGAATCCGTCAGTGGCAGCTCCAAAGTGATAATACAATGGCTTTCGTGTCTTGAACCTGGCTGATGCTCCCTTGGCTAAACTGGTACTACCCACCTCAGCTCATGGTATTTCTGATGCCCCACTTATCAACCGGCCAGAAACGCAAGCAGAAAGAGCTTCGCCGGAAAAAGCGTCACTCACATTCCAGCAAACCTGTTTCCAAAGAGCCTTCGGAAGATGAATTCCTGGCTCAACTCTCAACCCTTGTTGAACCCAGGTATCAGCTTTCTGAAGTTATCTGGCGCCTTACCGCCACCCTCGTGGACACAGACAATGAACCCTACGAAAAGGTGGAGCGTACCGTTGCTCTGGTGGTTGCAGCGTGGAATCTTGCCTTACTGCCTTCGCATGTCAGAAATGTACTACGCGAGGACACACTCCGACCTTTACTGACATATTGCTCGAGCCCTGAAGAGCAACAAGAAATTGAAAGTACAGTGGAGCAGCTTATTGCTATCAAGCTTCTTCGCTACCCCGATGATGAGCATCATATTATCAGTTTCAACCTTTATAGCGATGCCCTGATGTACAGCCTTAACCTGACAACATCAATTCGAACGAATGAGTAATGGACGTTCCGACAGCTTTGTAGCTGCAACTCCATGACCATTCACCGCTCATCCTGTTTTGCTCTAGCTTTCTTGTTCTCCCTGGTTTTCCCGCATCATGCTGGAATCCCGCCAAGACAGTCACAGACTGCTCGTTATAGTTACTGATAACAGTAATCTGTGACACCCGAATCTCTTTATGGACAGCCCTTGAATGTGCATAGTGCTGCATAGTCACCAGTGATTCAGGATTGATTCTGTAGAACCTTGCCCTTACACCACCTTCCACCCGACACTGCCGACTGATGGTTCGCAGCCCTGCCATTCGAAGCAACTGACCGACAAACTGGCAAGCCGAGGCCGGTCTTTTGAACTTCGCACCTTGCGGGGTGTTCAGGATCACACTGCCGGGTATCAGCTTGAGCTGGTTGAGCATAAACGGCGAACCCTGGTGGTATTGCTCCACCCTGTCCAGAACCTGTTCGGCCTCCTTCTTGCCCCACTCCCTGCTGTAGTCCCAGCCATGAAATAACGGTTGCAGTATTTCCCAGTACACCTGAACCCCTATCTCTTCAAACCGACGATGGCACAGCGGCATCTGGTCGGGGTCGGGCTGAAGTTCGTAACGCCCTCCTCCCTGCTGTGCGGATAGCGGCCACAACATAAACCGTCGCAACCGGGTCAGGCCGATGGTTTGCCAGAACGCCACATCGTTTTCCTGCAACTGCTCTGGTTCTATGCCCAGCTCGTTACAGACCCTGAACCGTTCACAGC
>JBPCXN010000153.1:0-9808 GCA_051008495.1 Endozoicomonas sp.
CTAGAACTCATCAAGAGCATGCAATAAGCATGAATATGCCGACAAAATGTGCCAGCCGAAAAAATAGCAGAGCGAGAAGCTCGACACTTTATGAAATTTCCGGGCTAAAGAGTGGAGAAGTACAGTCAGGCTCTCTATGACAGAGAGCCTGTATGAGAATGGAAGCAGAGATTCAGCCCATACCACCCAGTAGGACATACTTGATTTCAAGGTAGTCATCCAGACCGTATTTTGAGCCTTCACGGCCGGTACCGGACTCCTTGACGCCACCAAAAGGTGCCAGCTCAGTGGAAAGAATGCCTTCATTAACGGCCACCATGCCGTATTCCAGGGCTTCCGCCACCCGGAAAACACGACGAATATCGTGTGCATAGAAGTAAGACGCCAGACCGTACTCAGTGTCATTGGCCATGGCAATCACCTCATCTTCATCCTTGAAGCGGAATACCGGCGCCAGCGGGCCGAAGGTTTCCTCACGGAAGCACTGCATATCCGGAGTAGCATCAGCAATCACGGTAGGCTCAAAAAAGTTACCTCCCAGCTCGTGACGCTTGCCGCCCGCCAGCAGACGGCCATTTCTGGCGAGAGCATCCTCAACATGCTCAAGGGTTTTGAGTACCCCGGCCTCGTTGATCAGAGGGCCTAGTGAATAGGTGCCTTCCAGGCCAGGACCAACCGACAGTTTGGACACTGCCTCCGCGTACTTCTGCACAAACTCTTCGTAAACACCATCCTGGGCAAACACCCGGTTCACACAGACGCAGGTCTGCCCGGAGTTGCGGTATTTGGAAGCCACAGCCCCTTCAACAGCCCGGTCGATATCGGCGTCGTCAAAAACGATGAACGGCGCATTGCCACCGAGTTCCATGGAGGTTTTCTTGACCGTGTCGGCACACTGCTTGATTAATACTTTGCCGACCTCAGTAGAGCCAGTGAACGACAGCTTTCTTACAGTTGGATTGGAGGTCATTTCACCGCCAATCTCCCGGGATTTGCCGGTGATAACATTGAAAACACCAGCGGGAATACCGGCCCGATCCGCCAGTTCCGCCAGAGCCAGGGCAGACAGGGGCGTCAGTTCCGCCGGCTTGATCACAATAGTGCAGCCAGCCGCCAGCGCCGGAGCTGCCTTGCGGGTGATCATGGCGTTGGGGAAATTCCATGGGGTAATGGCGGCGACAACGCCCACCGGTTCCTTGGTGACCAGAATGCGCTTGTCAGCAGCGTGGGTAGGAATGATATCGCCATAAGCCCGCTTGCCTTCTTCAGCGAACCATTCGATAAAGGACGCGCCATAAGCCACTTCGCCATGGGATTCCGCCAGCTGTTTGCCCTGCTCGGCGGTCATTATTGTGGCCAGGTCTTCCTGGTTTTCAAGAATCAGCTGGTGCCACTTCAGCAACACGGCGGCACGCTCTTTGGCGGTTTTTTTCCGCCAGCTTTTCATGGCATTGTCGGCAGCAGCGATGGCGGCAGCGGTTTCTGCTGCACCCAGTACCGGAATTGTGGCGATCTGTTCACCATTGGCGGGGTTCTCAACCGCCTTGGTCTGCTCAGAGCCCACCCATTCGCCATTGATGTACGCCTCTTGCTTCAGCAGTCCAGCGTCTTTCAATTGAATCATTCCATACTCCTGTGCCGATGCAGCTTAAACATAGTTCTTGATGTAACTGTCATTATTGTTGATCGCGACAAGGGCTAGAGCTTAACGCTTCCTGCCCAAGAGTGAAACTGTATGCCGGTTCCACCTCAACACCTGGGTAACTATGGCAATGTTTCAGACCGCTATTGCCTCCCAGTGACGGAAAAAGTTGAGTGTGACCGATCGGCTACACTTGATGGCTCATTCCTGTCACAAGGCAAGGAAACGACCATGCAGCACCCCGGTTTGCGAGCAGGCCTGAATATTGTCTTACTGGTTATTTTGCTCCTGGTGGGTTCGCTGGCCTCAGCCCGCGAGCTCTGGTTACTGGTGGACAGTGGTTTTACCGGCATGCGGGCACGGCTGGTGACACACAATGGGGATGGGACAGTGGTTTACAGCACCGAACTCTCTGGGCAGGGCAACATTGCCGTGGCCAATACCGAAGCCCCACAACTGTTTCAACAGGTTCTTGAGGGTGCAGTAAACGCATTACAAGGTGATGATCAAATAACTCAGATAGCGATAGGAGCAGCCGGGACAGAAAATGTGCCCACCCTTCAGCCATTCTATGACAGCGTTTCTGCAGCAATGAACAGTCATGGTATCCAGGCACAGCCTTTGATTGTTCAGGATTTCGTAGCTGCAGCACTCGGAGCTCACAATGGTCAGACGGGTGTCACCGTCCTTTCGGGCAGTGGTTCACTAGCAGGTATTGTGAGCCCTGATGGAAGTATCCTGTTTCGACTGGGCGGCTATTCGCCCCATGGTTCTAGTTACGGACATAATGCCTTTGGCAGATATCTCAGAACCATCGTCTGTAATAACTACGGTGTTCGTAATGGTGCGACCGGCTTTCATCATCGATGGGCTTCTGTATCAGGTTTGGTAAGGTCTCTGGAAGGCTCAGCCGGAGAGGGTATCGACCAGTTAATGCGTTACCCTGATCACTGGAATGGCTTCTCACAGATTCAGTTCGGAAAACGGGTCAGAGTCGCCTATCTGCAGGCCAGATACCCTGATCCGATTGCTGATGAAGTTATCTGTATGGCAGTCACCGCCCTGGTCGCACAACTGCGAGAGCTAAGACAAATGGCGAGAAATAACTGGCCAGCTAACCTGGCGATTACAGGCAGTGCCGGTGATGCACTGATTCCATTGCTTCAGCCTCACCTGGCATCCCTGAACCTGACATTGCAGCCAAGACCCGGACCAGATGTTCACTTTGAAGGGCTGCGGCACTTGATAAGAAATCATCGACGCCGTCAGCACCAATAGCGGGAAACACTCACTTGGCCAGACTGTCCAGTATCGGGCAGTCGGGCCGGTCATCCCCGGCACAGCAGGAAGCCAGCTCGGACAAGCTCTGCTTCATGGTTTCCAGCTTGTCGATACGAGTTTGAATATCATTGATCTTATCCATGGCCATGGCTTTGACGCTGCCGCTTTTCCGCGAGCGGTCACGGTAGAGATTCAACAGTTCCCTGCACTCATCGAGAGTAAAGCCCAGCTCCCGGGCATGATGAACAAAGCCCAGTTCACGCAGCTGGCTGTCACCATAAGTTCGGTAACCATTTGCCGAACGGCTGGCAGGTTCTATCAGCCCGATACTTTCATAGTAACGGACTGTCTTACTGGTTAACCCGCTTTTACGGGAGGCTTCCGAAATATTCATTCTTTACTTCTTGCCGGCCTGAACAACCTCAGCCTGTTGGCGTTACTGACAACGGTTACCGATGAAAAGGCCATCGCTGCGCCGGCGATAACAGGATTCAACAACATGCCAGTCAGCGGATAGAGAACACCTGCCGCCACTGGAATCCCCAGAGTGTTGTAGAGAAAAGCGCCAAACAGATTCTGTTTGATGTTTCCCATGGTGGCTCTTGAGAGTTCAACAGCATCAGCAAGACCATGCAGCGAGGAACGCAGCAGTGTAACTTCAGCGGATTCGATGGCCACATCCGTTCCTGCGCCGATGGCAAAACCAACATCAGCACGTGCCAGCGCAGGAGCATCGTTAATACCGTCGCCAGTCATGCCAACATGCTCTCCTTGCTGCTGAAGAGCTCGAACATGGGCTTCCTTGTCGGCAGGCAGAACTTCTGCCTTGAAGTCATCAATACCAAGTTGCCTGGCCACGGATTCTGCCGTTCTGCGATTGTCTCCAGTCAGCATGACCACTTTCAGGCCGAGAGAATGCAACCGGTCAATGGCCTCTTTGGAGTCTTCCCGAACCGGGTCTGCCACGGCGATCATGCCTGCCAGTTTTCCATCGACAGCAACAAACATGGGCGTTCTGCCCAGACCTGCCAGACGCTCTGCCTCTGACTGCAAAGATTCGACACTGAGCCCCTGCTCTGTCATCAACTTTTCATTGCCCAGCATGACCTGTCTGGAGCCAACACTTCCCCTGACGCCATGCCCGGTCAGTGCTTCAAAGTTCTCTGGTGATATAACCGTCAGCTGTCGCTCTTTTGCGGCCTCCACAATGGCTTCAGCCAAAGGGTGTTCAGAGACTGATTCAAGCCCTGCGGCGAGAGCAATCAACGCATTTTCATCAGATCCGTCAACAGTCTTCACCTCGGTAACTTTCGGAGAACCTTCTGTGATGGTGCCCGTTTTGTCCAGAACGACAGTGGTCAGCTGACTGGCTTTCTGCAGGGCTTCACCACTGCGCACCAGCATACCAAGCTCTGCAGCCTTGCCGACTCCGACCATGACTGACATGGGTGTGGCCAGTCCCAGCGCACAGGGACAGGCAATGATCAGCACAGTTGTTGCAACGATAAAGGTGTGAACAACCCTGGGGGCAGGTCCGGCGAAGAACCAGACAAGGGCCGCAAGGATGGCGATACAGATCACCACCGGCACAAACACTCCGGAAATTTTGTCCGCCAGCCGGGCGATTGGCATCTTCGAGTTTTGCGCCTGCTTTACCATGGCGATGATATGAGCCAGGGCCGTGTCCCTGCCCACCTTGTCCGCCCGGAACAGAATCGAACCTCTTTTGTTGAGAGTTCCGGCAGAAACCATGTCTCCAGCATTCTTTGCAACAGGTACCGGTTCGCCGGTGAGCATGGACTCATCAACAAGAGTGGAGCCTTCGATGACCACACCATCCACGGGTATTTTTTCTCCGGGACGGACACGGATGATGTCATCAACCCTGACGGCTTCAATTGGCAGATCAATCTCTTCGCCATCCCGCTGGATACGGGCGGTTTTGACCTGCAGACCCAGCAGGCGTTTCACGGCTTCTCCGGTCTTGCCCTTGGCTCTCAGCTCCATGGCCTGGCCAAGGTTTATCAGGCCGATAATCATGGCCGAGGCTTCAAAATAAACATGCCTTGCCGCTGCCGGAAACAGTTCAGGAAACAAGACGACAACCATTGAATAAAGCCAGGCGGTGCCGGTACCCAGGGCAATCAGGGTATCCATATTGGTGGTGCCATGCTTCAGGGACTGCCACATACCCGTGAAATAGTGCCCTCCGGAAAATACCAGGATGCCCAGGGTCAGTACGCCAACAGCCCCCCAGACCAGCTGGTCAGTGGCAGTGTGGATCATCATGTCGCCCACAAACATATACAGCATCAGGGGAACACTCAGGCCCAGGGCAATGCCACAATGCCTCAGCAGGTAGCGATACTGCTTCCGGTCAGCCTCTTCCTGCTTCCGGCGATTTTCCTGCTCGCTGTCGATCAGGCTGCCTGGTTTGCCAATGCCCTCGAGGGCCAGCAACAGCTTTGCGGTATCGGACAGACCGTCCACCTGGGCCGTTTTTTCGGCAAGGTTGACCCGGGCATCGGTAACGCCTTCAACGGCATTCAGGGCTTTCTCAATCT
This sequence comes from Endozoicomonas sp., assembly GCA_051008495.1. GTDB lineage: Bacteria > Pseudomonadota > Gammaproteobacteria > Pseudomonadales > Endozoicomonadaceae > Endozoicomonas_A. Next base: position 5,488 of record JBPCXN010000153.1, read on the forward strand.
TGGCCACACAACCGGCGCAGCTCATGCCGGGAATCGAGAAGCTCTGCGTCTGATCAATGTCTGGATCGCTATTTGAATCGTTACTCACTGCCAGCCTCCTGGCCCAAAGCTAAAAATGTCATATTACTATCAAGAGTAACCTTTCCCCTTACTGGAAGGTCAAGAACAGAGCGGGAGGTGTCATGAAGTTTTACTGAAGAGCGACAATCAAGAGATTGGCGTTTTTTTATACCTAAACAAAACAAAGCCCCGGTCAACGGGGCTATAAATCTCAGGCTCCCTGATTGTTATTGTTCTTCCATGGTGGCCATCCGTGGCCGTTACATCCATCCTGGAATGGAACTGAGCTTGAGATGCATAAATACAAATACATATTTCGTGCCAGGTAGAGACTTTTCTGAAACCCCAAGGGCTGGGGAATCACCGCCGTATTTACAAACCCTATAGATTCGGGAAGCGGAGAACGAACAGTGTAACGATAGGGAACACAAGCCAAAAACCTCCCTATACTCACTGCCTGGAATTTGAATACCTGTGAACTCCATACGCAAAATCAGCCTTCTGCTCTTGCCTTTGATAGCCACCGTGCTGGCAATACCCACCAAAAGCTTTGCAGGCAACCAAACAGACAATTTCACTGGAGTTTATAGACTCAATACCTGGGTCCAGGAGCAAACCCCGGAATGGCTTCAGGGTTATCTACATATAAGCCAAACAGCCAGGCAGAATCAGACTGAAGAGACACGGCTGCTAGTGGAGTCTTTTCTCCGGTTGAATGCAGAGAGCGAGAAGGCGTTTCTGGCGGTGGGCATTTCATACCTGATACAGGCAGGAGAAGGCGCAAATGACTTTGTACGGGAGCTGAACAAGGAAGCACCTGAGCCCTGGATAGCTGGCGCACTGCTTATTCTGGAAATACTGGAGGAAAACCGGAGATTGCAGGCAGAGTAGGTGGAAAGCCTGTTTATTTACCGGTGGCTACAACAGGCGTTACAGCTTTTCTGGCAGAGCCAGCAAGATGAGTTGTTTGGGAAAGCGCAAAAAACACTGAAAAAGCTCCAAGCACTACACCCCAACAGCCTGACACTGGCCTGGCTTGAAGGAGAGTTAGTGGGGATCTCCCCAGATGGGGGACTATGGCGGACAGAGCAAGTCTGACAGGAATGGTTGGCTGGGAGAACTGAAGCAGAACTAAGGATTGCCAGAATACTCCAGAGTTTTCGATACACGCACCCCAGCCATGCAAGCCAGGCGACCAATGCCTGGAATTTTCTGGGCACAAAGGGTGCTGAGGGTCTGGCGGAGCTGGACCGCCGGAACGGCATTTACCTGGGCGCCGGCAGCGTCCCCCCTTGCCCTGGCGCAAGCTGCTCGCACCATTATCGAAGCCCGAACTTTTACAGTCGGGAACTGGAAGAGAGGCAGAGACAGCAGATAAGAGATGCGGAGATAAAACTGGAAGAGCTTCGCAGGGAGGGTGCCCGGCGAATGCAGGAACAAGTTGCTGAATCACAAAGATGGATGGCGGAGCAGGACAGGAAAAGGGTCGAGGCCATGCAGTTTCATCAGCAACAGCTGGCTGGATTAGGCAGCATGGTAATAACAACAGCCAAGACCCTGTCAAGGCTTAAACCTGCCACAGCGGCAGTGCTAAAACAATTTGGACACAGCATAGATGATCTGGTGACAGCAGCTAACAAACCCATCAACAAGGAAGGATTGACCGAAGCCGCCCGTGCTTTGACAAAGCACGCTGCCGGGCAAAGGGGCACTGGGACGTTTCCAAAACTAACGGGAGGGATAGAAAAACAAAACAAGGCTGCACGGGAAATTAAAAGACCCGAAGGCGACGTTTACAAGACTGGAACGGGGAGGCTTGGAGGTTAGAGGAGCGGATGGGAAAGGATTGAGATTTAATAGTGATGGAAAACTTTCAGGTTTTCTTGATCCGAGGAAAAAGCAATGAACACAAAATTCAGTGTCGATTTTTTTAGCGACCAACAATATGAATATATGACTGCGGAAATCTCCTATGCTGGACAAATACTGTGCCAGATAAGCCAGGATTCTGGAGAAGAGAACATGGAGGTAGAGTTTTTCCATGAACAGAAAGTAATGGAAAAGCAGCCCGCAATGAAATTCCCTATCAAGGACTTCTTCAGCCTGATCGACGAGGTAAAGGGCGAACTGGCACAGTACAGAAACCCTGGAAGCAAACAGGACTAACCAGACACAGAAAGCAAAAGACAGGGTGCCAGGGAGTGCAGGGCGGGTGGCAGCCGCAAAGCTGCATCGGCCAGGGGTGTCCGCCCGGGGAGTCGATCTGTGTTGCTGTCTGGGTAATATAGGGAGTTGGAGGGTCAGGAGGTGGGTCAGACGCTCTGTTTGTTCAGCTGACTGACTATCCTTGGTCAGCTATATCTGACACCCGGCCCAACCTGTGGAATAATCCGGTAAAAGAACAAAAACAAGACAGACTACGGGACGATCATGAAACTACTACGACACTTTGCCGGTTTTACCGTCTTTGCTGCCCTGTTGATTGCCGTCGCTGCATTTTCCACCTGGTATTACCTGAACCCTCAGCCCCCTGCCCAGCAACTGTTCGTCAACGGTTCCATCCTGACCATGGATGACAACAACAGCATTGTTGAGGCAGTGCTGGTGGAAGACGACCGGATTGTGGCCACGGGAACCAGGCAGGCATTGCGCCAGCAAGCAGACGAAAGTGTCGAGCTGATTGACCTGAAAGGCCGAACCCTTGTGCCCGGTTTTATTGAAGCCCATGGGCATTTCCCCGCCAGTGGTCTGGACGCCGTTGCCGTTGACCTGAACAGCCCGCCCATTGGCAACATTCTCTCTATCGCAGAAGTTAAGGAAAGGCTCAGTAAAAAAGCCGAAGAGCTGCCTGAAGGACAGTGGCTGGTGGGTTACGGGTTCGATGACACCATGGTCGTCGACCGTCGTTTTCTGACCCGCCAGGACCTGGATGAAGTCTCTACCCGACACCCCATCTATATCATGCATATCTCTGGACACATGGGCATTACCAACAGTGCCGGTCTTGCCGTCAGTGGCATTGATGCCAGTACGCCGGACCCCGAGGGTGGAGAAATTGTCCGCAGTGAGGATGGTCAGCCTACCGGCCTGTTGAAGGAAACTGCCCATGAGCCCGTGAGGGCCGCGGCTATGAAGCTGTCGGTTGCCGACAGTCTGACCCTGCTGGGAGACAGTGTCAGGGACTACCTGATTCAGGGAGTCACTACTGTTCAAAGTGGCCTGATGTCCAGACCCGAATACCAGCCGCTCGGGCTGATGACCGATTTTGGTGTGATTCCCCAGAGACTGGTGATCTGGCCCGATGAGGAACTTGCGGAGGCCTTAGACGCGGAAGAGACTGGACCTATCAACAGCGACAAGGTCACCACCGGGGCACTGAAAGCCATCACGGACGGTTCAATACAGGGTTACACAGGTTACCTGGGCACTCCCTATTTTCAGCAAGAACCTGAGAAAGAACAAAGCTACCGGGGCTATCCAACCTTGAGCCGGGAAAACCTCCAGGCCCTGGTCAGCAAATGGCACGGCAAGGGCTGGCAGCTGGCCCTGCACGCCAACGGTGACGCCGCTATCGACCAGGTGCTGGATGCGATTGAAACTGCCCAGGATGAAAACCCCCGTCCTGACGCCCGCCATATCATTGTCCATGCCCAGACAGCACGGTCAGACCAGTTGGAGAGAATGTATGAGCTGAGCGTTACGCCCACCTTCTTCTCATCCCATATCTATTACTGGGGTGACCGGCATCAGAGCATCTTCCTGGGTGCAGATCGCGCCAGTCGTATCAGCCCGTTGCGAACCACAGGAGACCATGATGTTCGTTACACCATTCACACCGATACGCCCGTTGTCCCTATAGATCCTCTGGGCATGGTCAGCCATGCGGTTCACAGAAAGACCAGTAGTGGCAAGGTACTGGGGCCGGAAGAGCGAATCGATGTCATGCAGGCATTGAGAGCTACCACCATTGACGCGGCCTGGCAGGTTTTTGAGGAAGATACCCGCGGCTCCATAGAACCGGGCAAGTTTGCGGACTTCGCGGTACTGTCAGGCAACCCGCTGGAAGAGGGCGACAGATTTGCAGAGCTGGAGGTCATCCAAACCTGGATCGGTGGGGTCAAGCGCTATGATCAGGACGAGTTCGGTACCTTTGATTGACTGGTGAAGGTTTTGAGTGATTTCGCCGCTCGATGATGCCAGGGAGGAGGTGAGAAATGTTGAGTGCAGAGGGGCTGACATCTACATGTCAGCCCCTCTGCAG
>JBPCXN010000154.1:0-8879 GCA_051008495.1 Endozoicomonas sp.
ACTTGGAACGCTGGCACGGAAGCTCTCGCTCTGGCCCGAAGGGTGGTTCATAAAGCGGCCATCTGACGGCGTTAGACTTGATTGACGTAGAATAACTACGCCTGCACAAGTCTGCCTTGCATATGGCTGCTTTATGAACCACTGAATCCGTCAAACTCATTGAAACCATGTACTAGAGTGGCCGATAAATGCAGTTGAAGACAATAGGCTACAGTTTTATGAATTTTTGGTGATAACTACTCTTGGGTTCACAGGCCAGACTGACATTGAAGGAGAAACCCGATATGACTGCTGATGAGAACGACTCGCTGCCCGATTCCGTGGAATACGCCGGTTTCTGGATCAGGTTTGGTGCAGCCCTGATTGATACGGCCATTCTGCTGGTAGTTACCCTGCCCCTGACCATGGTGATTTATGGCAACTCACTGTGGCAGTCAGAAAGAACCGTGATGGGCCTCTGGGATGTGGTCATCAACTGGATATTTCCGGCAGTGGCTGTGATCGTGTTCTGGCGCATTAAAGGCGCAACGCCGGGCAAAATGCTGCTGTCGATACAGGTAGTCGATATGAAAACGGGCAGCAAGATGAGCGTCAGGCAGTCGATCATTCGTTATGTGGGTTACATTGTTTCGACGATCCCCCTGTTCCTCGGCTTCTTCTGGATAGGTATCGATAAAAAGAAGCAAAGCTGGCATGACAAGATTGCCCGTACCGTAGTCGTGCGGATCAGGAAAGAGACAGAGTAATTCATGAGACCGGCAGTTGGCGGGTTGCTCGACTGAAGTTGACCATGGATCATGGCAATTATTCAATTGCTATAGTACAGGCTCTTCTCTACAATCCGCGCCTGTATACAGACAGAAAGAAGTCTGCTGGCAGTCATCAGGCTTCTGACTGGGAAATAACAATACACTGCCGTTCATAGCACTACGCATTTCAAGACAATTCGTTTGTTCAAACCCAATTCGTACATGTTGTTTAACTGTAAAAGCGCTCTGTATGTCATTCCCAGGGGCAACGGCTTAATAAATATACGACTCTTGTCCTCATTGCAGCTAGGCATTTTTTAAACAGGGTTTGGTTTACGGGTGTTGCAGGAATGACGGGCAGCCACCGGAGGACTTTCGTTGTTTGATCTTCATATCAGTAAGGTGTCCAGCCTGAAAAATGACCTGTTGTCAGGGTTGACAGTGGCCCTGGCTCTGGTGCCAGAAGCAGTGGCCTTTGCTTTTGTTGCGGGAGTGGAACCTCTTGTCGGCCTCTATGCGGCATTCATGGTCGGCCTGATAACCGCAGCTATTGGTGGCCGGCCGGGAATGATCTCCGGCGCTACGGGTGCCCTGGCTGTTGTAATGGTCAGTCTGGTGGCGGACCACGGTGTGCAATATTTGTTTGCCACGGTCGTATTGATGGGCATTCTCCAGGTGCTCGCAGGAGTACTGAAGCTCGGCAAGTTCATCCGCATGGTGCCACATTCCGTGATGCTGGGTTTTGTGAATGGTCTGGCGATCGTTATTTTCCTGGCCCAGCTGAACCAGTTTGGTGTTGAGAATGGCATGGGCTGGCTTGCGGGAACCTTCATGGAAGGCAGTGTCATTGATGTAGCCTGGATGGAAAGTGGCAGCCTCTTCATGATGCTCGGGCTGGTGGCCCTGACCATGGCGATTATCCACTTCCTGCCGAAACTGACGACAGCCATTCCATCATCGCTGGTGGCCATTATCGTAGTCACCGGCCTGGTTATTGCCCTGGGTCTGGACACCCGTACGGTCGGGGAAGTTGCCGGCATTGCCGGGGGGCTGCCAACATTCAGTATCCCGATGGTGCCGATCAACCTGGAAACCCTGGCGATTATCTTCCCCTATTCTCTGGTGCTGGCGGCTATAGGCATTATTGAGTCTCTGTTGACCCTGCGGATGGTTGATGAAATTACTGAAACCCACGGCAGCAGTAACCGTGAGTGTGTCGGCCAGGGCGTTGCAAATGTAGTAACCGGGTTCTTCGGAGGCATGGGTGGTTGCGCCATGATTGGCCAGAGCATGATCAATGTGAATTCCGGTGGCCGCGGACGCCTTTCCGGTATCTCTGCGGCCTTGTTCCTGTTGATGTTTATCCTGGTAGGCTCGTCGCTGATAGAAATTATCCCGGTAGCGGCTTTGGTAGGCGTGATGTTTATTGTGGTGCTGGGTACTTTTGAGTGGAGCAGTTTCCGCATCATGAACAAGATTCCCCGGGGCGATGCTTTTGTTATTGTTCTGGTGTCTGTGGTGACGGTTCTGACGGATCTCGCCATTGCGGTGGTATCTGGCGTGATTGTCTCAGCACTGATTTTTGCCTGGGAACACGCCAAGCAGATCCGTATTGAAAAGCAGGAAGATTACAAGGGCTCAACGGTTTATAAAGTGCATGGACCTTTGTTCTTCGGTTCCACTACCGCATTCCTTGAACAGTTTTATCCAAAGGATGATCAGCTGGATGTCATCATCGACTTTGCCGACTCCCGGGTCAGCGATCATTCCGGTCTGGAAGCTATCGATACCCTGGCAGAGCGCTATCTTAATGCCGGGAAGACGCTTCATCTTCTGCACTTAAGTGCTGACTGTCGTCAATTGTTGAAGAAAGCGGGGAATATGGTCGAGGTTAATGTGATCGAAGATCCCAAGTACTTTGTGGCGACCAATGCATAAAGAGGGATTGGGCTGTCAGCTGGCTGCCGGGATTTGTAAGGCTTGGTAAATGAGCCTGAAAAGTGCCGGCGATACGCCTAATATGGCCGGCGAATGCAATATCACTTTGCTGCCTCAGGTTTTGCTGTTAGGGTGGATCCGAGACTGCCAAGAGCCAGAAAATACCGTTATATCAGTGGATGATGAGCAAAGTATTTTCACAGAATAATAATAAAGACGGAGTACTGGTTGAGTTATGGAAGTCAATGTCAGTTCAGCAACCCTGATCGCTCTTAACAGCATCACTGCCCTGGTGATGTTTGGTGTATCCCTGTCGCTGAAGGTCGATGATTTTGTAAGAATCATCCGCAGTCCCAAAGCGCCCCTTGTGGGTATGATCGCCCAGTTCATCATCCTGCCCGCACTCAGTGCATTAGCAGCCTGGCTGTTCAATGTGCCTGGAGAGCTGGCGCTGGGTATGATTCTGATTGCCTCATGCCCGGGCGGCAGCTTTTCCAATGTGGTGACTTTCCTTGCCAAGGGCAATGTCGCAGTCTCTGTGAGTATGACGGCTGTAAGCAGTTTGGCGGCAATTATCATGACGCCTTTCAACTTCGCATTTTACGGCTCGATTCTTCCCCAGACCGCTGCGATGATGCAGGAGGGCATTTCCATAGACCCGGTGAATATCTTCACGCTGGTCTTCCTGCTTCTGGCCGTTCCCCTGGCGCTGGGTATGTTCATTGGTGCACAGTTTCCCTGGCTGGTGAAGAAGCTTGATAATCCGCTCAGGATTTTTTCTCTGCTGGTAATGTTTGGTTTTCTTGCCCTGGTCATCAACAACAATAAGGAACAGTTTGTCTCGGCCTTTGGCATCGTTGTCGTGATTCTGGTCTGTCAGAACAGCATGGCCCTGCTGATTGGCAACTTCTCGGCGAAGCTGGCGGGTTTGCCCAGGGCTGATCAGAAGGCCGTGACGCTGGAAGTGGGTATCCAGAATTCAGCTCTGGCTTTCTCCATCATCTATACCTTCTACCAGGATATGTTCGGCATGATGCAGGTGGCTGGCCTCTGGGGCGTCTGGCACCTGGTCACAGGTTTGGGTATGGCTCTGTTGTGGGGGCGTGAGAAAGTAGCAACTGAGCCACAGGTCGAAGAGTCGCCAACAACCGATTCGCAGGCTGCTTCTAACCGGGTGACCGGGTAGCAGGTGTTTTTACTGCTTCAGCCTGTATGGAGGCTCTGACAGCGAAGCTTCAACCAGAGAGCAGATCGCCCGAAGGACAAGCACTTTGCTTTGCTCCACCAGCACCGGATCTGTCTCGGTGGCGTTGATATGGGCAAAGTAGGTGTTGCCAATGCGGAACATGATTCTTGCAAGGTTGACCAGCTCTTTCTCGGTCCAGCTCGAACCATAATGTCGGAGAATATTGGTATAGTGCTTCGACAGATTTTCGTCAAAGCCTGCCTGTAGCTCCGAAAGTTTCGGCAAGGCGGTCATGGCTCTGTTCAGTTCAAATTCCAGCTTGTGCCGGGAAGGATTGGCGTATTCTTTCTCGCCAATAACGGCCAGTAATTCCCAGATATCCATACCGTGATCATCAAACTTTTCATAGTCATCAAACCGGGCGGTGACGGTTCTGATCATGGTTTCACAGAGGGAATAAATAATGGCCTCCTTGTTTGGGTAGTACTGGTACAGGGATGCCACCGGAATACCGGCTTTTTCGGCAATGCCTACCGCAGTGAGCGACTCGAAACCATTTTCGAGAAGCAGTGTCGCGGTGACACCCTGGATGGTTTCAACTCTTTTCCTGGATCGACTCTGTACCGGTAATTTACGGGGTTTAACGGCTGTCACTGTCATTGCAGCACCCTCCAGAAATGCCTGCCTATCGGGTTAAAGCCATTCTGTCTATGGCTGGGGGTGTGACCCAAGCCGGGCTATTGCAGGAACCCGGCTGGTAGTATTAAGTTAGTTGTTTGTACGTATAATTAAAGGTGTTAAGTGAAGGCATATTGGTTCATTTTCAACAGCACTTCTGAAACTGCATGTTCAATGTCAGTGATTTACTGCGGGCTTACCCGGTAAAAATACGTCATCAGCTTTTTCGGGATTGAGCGTTGGATGGTCGAATTAATGATGCCGATTCAAAGGCAGCGCTCTTCCGAGAGTTGACCGGTAAAATAGTCGCAGCCGGGAGTTATACGACAATGTTCTTGCGAGTAGTCTGGCGGGCGCTATGATAAATCCGGTGAATAATAATAAAGATCATGGTCCTATATGTTGGTCAGAGGCAGGCTGGAAAAAAAACGGAACCTTGAATTTGCCGTAAAACGGTGCAGATTTTTCCTGCTCATCTCAGTCTTTGTCTTCTATGCTCCCTTGTCCTGGTCCAGCCAGACTCTGAAGATTGGCTATATGTATGCTCCTCCCTGGGGGCTGTACCCTGTCACAGGGCAGTCTGATGCCGGACTTATCCTGGATATGTACAAGACCGCTCTGGGAAAAATGGGCATTGATCATCAGTTCTCATACGCACCCCATCTCCGGCTTCACCAGCAACTGGATGCCGGTGAGATTGACATGGTTGCCATCAGTGACGGCGGGCTGAAGCATATTCAGGCTGAAGTGTTTTGTGGAACAGCCATTACCAGAAGCCAGGTGAAGCTGTATACACGGCCAGGTACTGAACTGGGAGAAGACGGGTTTCCCGAGCTGAAGGCCCGAATTGCCATTCCACCAGGCAGCGAGCGTCTGTTTGGCAGCTTTCTATCGGAAAGGCCGGGCTACCATTACGTGAACCCAAGGCTGATGAAAAAACTGTTTGTCAGTGGACGTATTGACCATATGGTGGACTTTTCTGACAGAATCGAATTGCGGCTGGTGGCGGACAAGATTCCGTTTGACTCAAGGGTTCTGGGTGCAACAAATTTTTATCTATGCATTCGTGATGATTACCCTGATGCCCGGAGAGTGGTGGATACGGTGACTGATACCGTTCTCACGTTTCTGGAAATGGGGGAAGAAGAAGGGCTGTTCTGGCATTACGGCAAATATATTCTGCAGGGTTCTGAGTAGAGTTGTCTGAGAAAACAGGGAGTGGGAGCAATGATTGATTTATACACGGCAGCAACACCAAATGGCTGGAAAGCCACAGTTACGCTTGAAGAGCTGGGGCTGGAATACAACGCCATTCCAGTGGACCTTGGGGCCAATGAGCAGAAAACACCCGAATTCCTCGCCATGAACCCTAACGGCCGGATTCCCGTGATGGTCGACAGAAGTAACAATGATTTTGTCGTATTCGAATCGGGCGCCATTATGACCTACCTCGCGGAGAAAACCGGCAAACTGCTGCCGACTGATGCCAGAGGTCGTTCTGAAGTGATCCAGTGGCTGATGTTCCAGATGGGTGGCGTTGGGCCTATGATGGGGCAGGCTAATGTCTTCTATCGTTACTTCCCCGAAAAAATCCAGCCGGCCATTGACCGCTATCAGAATGAAGGACGTCGTTTGCTGACGGTTCTCGATACCCGCCTGAAAGACAATGAGTATCTTGCCGGTGATTACAGTATTGCCGATATCGCCAACTGGTGCTGGGCAAGAATATGGGCGTGGTCCGGGATTGATATAGAAGGGCTGGGCAATCTCCAGCGCTGGCTGGATCAGTTGGCGGCACGGCCTGCGTGTGAAAAGGGTATCGCTATTCCTCCCCGGGCAGAGAATGCTGAGCAGCTGGTCAACACCGCTAAGAACATGCTGGCCCGCTAACAGCCATAAGGGCGGAAAGCGTCCGCCCGCATAGCTTCCGGTCAGGAGCCCAGCATAGCCTTCTTCAGACGCTTGTCTGCCGGCTTGTCGCCGAGCCAGACCTTCAGTAGGGTTTTGCTGAAATCGTCTCCCTTTATATGGGTCAGGAAGGTGCCATTTTTATAAACATTGAGCCCCTTTCCAGGTACAGCCAACAGTGTGAACTGGTCGCCTTTGACGATCTCTTCACTGAAAACGTCAATAAAGCTGTCCAGGCGTTTCTGCAGGGGCTGCATATTTCCACCAGTGGCCTTGTCGAACCCTTCCTTAACAGTGCTGGCCATTCTGTCGGAGGTGATCATCCCTGAAATAATATTCAGGCGAATGGCTACCGGGTCTTTGCTTTCCAGTACATCTGCAGCCTGAGTGGCTTTACTCTGGGCATATAAAGAACCGACATACAGGTCCATGAACAGCATCTTGCGAATGCCGGCACCGTTCAACGTCAATGACTGCTGTTCCAATTGTATTTTCCCTGGAAGCTTTACACCTGCCACTTCAAGCGCCTGGGCGGCAAAACTCAGCAACAGGGCGGAAACCAGCGTCGCCAGCTTTTTCATGAGTCTCTCCTAGATAGACCAGAGGGGGAGCGGCGACTATACGTGATATAAACGACTATTTTGGTTTAGTTTGTGTAACAGGCGGGACGTTTCCATAGCGATCATGCGTGGGAGCTTAAAGGACGGGTTCCGGCAAAATACAGTGGATAGTTGGAATTATGTCGCAATACTAATAGTATTTTTCATGAACAGAATAATTCAGAGAGCAGCCGGGCAGTAGAGTAGTGATAAAGGCGAGTCTTTCCTGACAACAATAATAATATCGATAAGGGATTGCCCATGCTGCGCAGATTGCTCATTCCAGTCTTGTTTGTTTTCAGTCTGACTGCAAAGGCTGAAGAGTCTCTCAGGTTAGCAGGTGTTGGTTTCTACACTGAGCTGTCCGCCAGCTACTTCTATGGTGCTTTATATACCAGTGCCGATGATAATGACGCCTCAGCCATTCTGGCTGACGGGATCCGGAATCGTATAGCCATGCGAATATCCGCCAGGCAGTTAAAACCTGGAAGGTTCTTCAAGCTTTGGAACAGTACTCTCGCCATTAACAACAGCGGTGCCGAACTTGAACGGTACAGTGATGAAGTTGTTGACTTTACAATGTTGCTTAAAGGGCGCCTGAGCCGAGGTGATGAAGTTGTCATAGAGGAGGTGGGTGGTAACACCCGGGTCACTATCAATGGAATTGAGGTTGGCAATTATGGTGCACCGGGGTTTATGCGCCTGCTTGTCAGAGGGTGGATCGGACCTTTACCCCCTTTAATGGCATTCAAAGACGATATTCTTGGGCGTTCTGATGAAAATAGTACAGTGATGCGCCTGGCAGAGTTCGACAGTCTCCTGCCAGAGGCTGGTCGGGCAGATGCGATTCGAGGCTGGTTCCGGGAGCCTGCCTATCCGGTCCTGACCGCACCTACAGTATCAGCTCCGGAAAGCAAGGAGGTTGAGCCGTTAGAGACTGCAGACAAAAAGAAAGAAGCAGAGGGGCCAGTGGTTGTCAGTAAGCCTGCCGAACCTTCTCAGGAAGAAAAAAACAGACAGGAAGCAGAGCGCTTATTAAAAGAAGAAGAGGAAAAAGCCGCAGCTGATGCAATGGCTCTGGAAGATGAGAAGGAAAAGGGACGATTATTGGCACTGCAGGAGCAGGCCAGGTTGAAAAAGATTCAAGAGATCGAATCAGAGTATTACCAGGTATTGATCCGGCATGCCAACCAACATGCAAAGTATCCCAAGCAGGCTTTGCGCTTTAACAGTCAGGGCTATGTCCGGGTGAAGGTCACCATTAATTCTGGAGGTGAAGTGCAGGATGCAGTACTGCTTGAGGGGGCCAAAGCACGTTCGCTTGACCGGGCTGCAATGAAAGCTGTAGAAAAAGCCGCACCCTTCCCCCGGTTACCATCGGAACTGGCCGGCACGGAATATGAGTTTGTTGTGCCTTTTCGGTTTATCTTGTCAGGGGAAAACACTGACTACTATTCGGACTATCGATGAATATACCTAAACAGCTGTTTGGGTGTTGATCAACAGTCATATTCCTGTATAGTTCGCACCCTCTTCACGGCACATCGCTCTAACGAGCAACCGGTAGCCAGTTTCTCCCACTTAAACAACGGTGGTTGACAACATCGGCTGACACGGTAGAATGCGCCGCCGCTGAGCAGGAAAAGCAATCGACAGGTTGCGAGCTTAACGGGTTGAGAAGTTGCTTTGAAAACAAGCACTTGACAACGAAAATGGTCGCGGTATGATAGCGGCCTCGCTGAACGGCGAACTCTACTAAAGAGCACGCCGATTCAAACTTTGAAAGTAAGACGCATTGCCGCATTTCAACGAAGTTCTTTA
>JBPCXN010000155.1:0-5682 GCA_051008495.1 Endozoicomonas sp.
GCTGGTGTGTGCAGCGTACAACTTCAAAAAAATGGTTCGAGCAGAATTGAGGGGATTAATCCGTCTAAAAAACGCAAGCAGGTTGAAGTATGCAGCATAAAAGCAAAGAAAAAAGCCGAATTGAGCAAAAATGCCAAAATTTGGTCTTCATGGCAGGAAAAGCTGGTTGAATTTCAACCGATCTATTTGATGGAGGGCCACTGAGACTGTCAGTGGCTCATTCTCGGTCAGGCTCCTAGTCTGACCTCTCTTCCCTTTGCCTCTTCCCTGCCTGCAGGTTTTACTGCCAAAAACACACCATCATCACTACAGAGTCAGCCCTTCAATATATTTCAAATAAATGACCATTCTGTAACATTAATGTCATATAAAGCCTTTATTTTTCGCTGCATACACTTTTCAGGGCACCAAGGTGCAAAATATCATGTCCGAGATGACTGCAAACATTGCCAGCGAGACAGGGGCCAACCCCAGCTACAAAATGACGACCCATAATTATGGCCGCATCTGGTTACAGGTCTTTTTCTGGATCTATGTGCTGCTGGTCGCCGTGAGCGTAGTAGGCTCAGGCTTTAATATCGCAGCCGGCGGGGCTGACAAAGCGGCGCAGATTTTCGGTTTTGCCAATAACGCCCTGCTCGGCTTGATTGCCGGTACACTCGCCACTGCCATGGTGCAGTCATCCAGCACAGTGACGTCTGTTACGGTAGGTTTGGTAGCCGGTGGTTTGCCGGTGGAACTGGCCGTCCCCATGATCATGGGTGCCAACATCGGCACGACTATTACCAACACTCTGGTCAGCCTGGGTCATATCGGTTGCGATAAGGAATTCAGGCGTGCTTTCTCAGCCTCCACCATTCACGACTTTTTCAACTACCTGGCGGTACTGCTGATTCTGCCTCTGGAACTGGCTACCGGCTTCCTGCAGAAAATGTCCCTGTTCGTGGCTGAAATGCTGGCCGGCGGACAAAGCATGTCCATGAAGAGCTTTGACTTCATCAAGCCATTGACGTCACCAGCCGTAGATATTCTCAAGGGCTTTGCCGCGGTTCTGCCTGACAACACCCTGAGTGGCCTGGCGTTGATCATCGCTGGTATCCTGCTGATTTTCTCTTCCGTGGTTCGACTCGGAAAGCTGCTGAAAACTGTTATGGTCGGCCGTGCCAAAGAAATCCTGCACAAATCCATTGGTCGTGGACCTGTCAGTGGCATTGCTTCAGGCGCAGCCATGACAGTGATGGTGCAGTCTTCTTCCACCACCACCAGCCTGATGGTTCCCCTGGTTGGCAGTGGCGTCTTCACTGTTCGCCAGATGTACCCGTTCACCCTTGGCGCAAACATCGGCACCACCATCACAGCGCTGCTGGCGGCGACAGCCATTACCGGCCCTACAGCTCTGCCGGCTTTGACCATCGCCCTGGTGCACCTGTTCTTTAACACCTTTGCCGTTGTTTTCATCTACGGCATCAAATGGCTGAGAGAGATCCCGCTGATGATGGCGGAGAAACTGGCAGATCTGGCAGCGAAGAAGCGCATCTATGCCTTTCTCTATCTGCTTCTGGCCTTCTTTGTGCTACCGGGTGCCTGCATTCTCTTCACCATGTAAATGACCAGAGGGCCAGAGTCTACGACTTTGGCCCTGTATACGCTTTCAAAGCCACTGATGCGTATTTACTCAGATTTTCTGCCCGACCTCTTTCCCGTAACATCCCTTCCGCATCTGAACGTCTTCTGTCTTATATTGCGTAGAATACAATGAACAAAACAACCAAGGCCGACACAGTCCTGCTGCTGGTGACTGTGCTGGCGGCCAGTGGCTGGTTATTTACCAAACTGGGCATAAGTGGATTTCCCCCGATGGGCTTTATGGCGTTGAGGTTTTTAGCCGCAAGCCTGCTGGTGGTGCCATTTACTTATAAATTGCTGCTCAACCTGACGGCCAGACAATGGTCACTGGCCATACGCATCGGACTGTTCCAGGGTGTAGGCCTGCTGATCTGGAGTATTGCTCTCGACAAGTCCAGCGAGCTAAGCGAAGGGGCCTTTATTTCCAGCACACTGGTACTGATGGTCCCGGTATGGGGAAGGCTGTTTTTCGCGAAACGGATAGCCAGAGACACACTCATGGCCCTGCCCGTAGCGCTGACAGGGCTGGCTATGCTGGCACTGAACGGCAGCTGGAGTTATGAGCCGACACAGGTCATGTTCCTGGTTTCAGCAGCCCTTCTGGCCATGCACCTGAACCTGCTGACTTATTTTGGTCGCGAAGTACCGGCCCTGCCATCAACCTGCATCCAGCTGGCCATGGTGGGGCTATGCTGCCTGGCTGGGTCACTTCTATTTGAAAGTTACCCCAGTAAAATCCCTGCCGATACTTGGTTATGGCTGGCTGCAGCGGTGCTGATTGCCACCAGCCTGCGCTATTTCCTGCTGACCTGGGGCTTCAAGCATTCAACCTCAGGGCATGCGGCCATCATCATGATTCTGGAACCGGTCTGGACTTCATTGATGAGTGTCATCTGGCTGGGTGAGATCCTGACTCAGAGAAAGCTGGCGGGCTGTGCTTTCATTTTCCTTGCACTGCTGATTACACGTAGACAGCAAGTCATGAAAATCATCAAACCGGCCACCAAAGTCAGCACCGTTCCCATGGAAAAACTCAGCTGACCTTTTTCTCCGCCTTACGTCGTACATACAGTGTCTTATGAACGCGGGCAATCAGCTTGTCATCACGGTCGGTAACATCGACGGTAAACTCCGGAAGATAGGGTTTCCCGTCGATGGTATGCTGCCGAATAGTCTCCAGCTGTTCATCATTCAGGTTGAACTGGGCAAACACGTCACTGGTGCCCGGTGAGATAAATTCGATGGATGAGGCCTTGTCCCAGACAATATAGTCCCGGCCAAGATTCTTCATCACCAGCAGCATGTACATCGGGTCGGTCATGGAGTATAGACTGCCGCCAAACTGGGTGCGGACATAATTCCGGTTATACCATCGCAGTTTCATGCCGACCTCGGCCCGGCGATAATCCGACGATAGGCTTTTGACGTATATTCCCGCACCCAGCCAGGGTGGATAGGCCGAGAGCATGAACTTGAACAGCCGTGGATTGCTCAGCATGATGTTATTCTTGTAATGAGATAGCCAGAGCAGAGGCTAATTCAGGGAAAAACACAATACAAGCTGAAATAACAGCCAAAGTAACATAGGCTGTTTTCCGCTCATCAATTGATGGATAGCTCTTGTCGATAAAATCCTTCCTGCAAACGAATCATAAAGCCATTTCCGGCATGGGACTGCTGGGGGCAGTGCCACTGATATTCAGTCCATTGCTGACCGCTCTGATGATCCGTCATGAGCCTTTTCTGCAAAACCTGACACCTGTCCAGTGGCTGCCACTGTTCGGGCTCAGTGCGCTGACCATGGCCCTGGCCATGACGCCCAGCACTGTCGTGGCGCTGGTCAGTGGCTTCTTCCTGGGCTGGGCCTCTACCCCCTTCATGCTGATGGCCTACCTGCTCGCCTCAGCACTGGGTTATCTGATTGGCCGGTGGCTCGACCGTGGTCGTTTAATGCCGGCACTGAAGGAGCACCCCAGAGTGCATACTGTTCTTTCAGGGCTGCACCACCAGGAATGGTCGCTGATGATACTGACCAGACTGTCCCCGGTTCTGCCGTTTGCCCTGATGAACCTGCTGCTTGCGGCCGTGAAGGTTCGCTTCCGGGTGTTCCTTGTAGGCGGATTCTTCGGCATGCTGCCACGAACACTGTTTTCCATCTGGGCGGGAATGCAGGCCAGGGGGCTGATGCAGTTACTGCAAAACCCTGACCAGGGAACTGCGGCTTCGATTATCGTCATTGTGCTGACGCTGGTCTCAGTTGGCGGGCTGTTACTTGTCTTCCAGAAACTGGCGATCAAACAGCTTCACAGCTCCTGAACGCGTCTCCATTCCAGCCATTCAATTTCAATTCATCGGCCCCGGCAAACACCTCCATCCCTGAGTATCTATACAAGCCTAGATTTTCTACTAGGCTTATTCGCACCTGACAAACCATCATGCGATCAAGTCGTCACTAGTATGAACTCAAGAAAGCTTTTCCCTGTCACCGCCCTGGCGCTTGCAATGGCGCTGGCGGTTCATGCAGATAATTCATCTTCCCCTTCTGACGATGACTACTGGGTCACTCGTGCAGAAGACAGCCAGCCTTCAGGCAAAGGAAAAACAGTCCATGGGATTGAGTATCTGTTCAGGGTTAAGGTTAAACCTTCAGAAAGCAAACGCATTCTTGGTATCTCCGGGATTCGCTACAACCCCAAAACAGAAAAAATCATTCTGGTTTCTGATGACACCGGCATAAAGGAAACCCCTTATGGTCAGGGCAAGGCCCGTTATTATGAGATCCCCCGGGATAAAATACTGAATATCGACCAGCCCGCCGTTGCCAGGAACTTTGACACTGCCAGCGTCAACGAGGTGGAACTGAAACATGGAGAACGCACCTCCCAATGGCTTAATGACGGCCACGTCGATCTTGAAGGCGTAGAGATCATGAAGGATGGCCGCCTGATCATGGCTTCAGAACAGGGAGCAGCCGGCCCCTTCTACTGGTCCTGGAAATGGAGCTATGGGCTCATCCCGTTCCCGATCTTCTGGAACCCGAATAAGCCTGACTGGGCGGTGAAACCCAAGCTGCTGATCGTTGATGATAAGAACGGCACCAACTCCGCCAGCCTCCATCTCCCTTACTACTATCAGAACACTGGTTGGTACTTCGACTACGGTGTTCGGCGCAATAAGGGCATAGAAGCGATAACCCGTATGGTTGACAACGACTCTCAAGCTGAAAGCAAACTCGATGTAGAGTCTCAGGCATTCATGGTCATGACCGAAACGGCACTGGCGCAGGATGAGCAGGCCTGGTCCCTGGCATCAAGGAGCGGCCCTGCTCCCTGCCGTATGCTCTTTTTCAGCCTGGACGAACTAACGAACAAGGGGGGGGGAAGGGTTGGCGCAGCGGCTAAGGCTGCCCATGTGGAACCCTATTCAGAGCTACTTTATCAAATAACGCACCTGTCCGAGACTCTTACTGATGGCGCCAGACCTGGATACCCAAAACAGGGGGTCAGTGACGCCAAGTCTGTCAGTCAGGAAAAGGTTCTTGTTCTTGAGCGAAGCTACGTGAAATACAGCGACGAAGGGAAAAAACCTCATTCTGTTGCCAGGATTTACATTGCCGACATAAGAACCGGCCATAATGTAAACGGTGTCGATAACTGGCCTTTCGAGAACCAGGATGAAGTTATACCGGGTGGCGTCAAAGAGATCGCCAACATGGATCTGGTGGAAAAAAAGCCTCTGTTTGATTCCGTCGATTTTGAGCATATTGTAACCGACCTGGCCAGACAGAACATCGAAGGGATGGAACTGATACCTCTAGGCAATGATCAACAGCTGCTGGTGCTGGTCAACGACGGTGACGCATCCAGCTCCCCGCCTGAGTCAACCTATCTGACCT
This sequence comes from Endozoicomonas sp., assembly GCA_051008495.1. GTDB lineage: Bacteria > Pseudomonadota > Gammaproteobacteria > Pseudomonadales > Endozoicomonadaceae > Endozoicomonas_A. The sequence goes on from JBPCXN010000155.1 coordinate 5,522, forward strand.
TCTTCCTGGTGCCAAATGCGTTGCTAAAAGAGTGACCCTGTCGCCAAGCATTTCAGCATGGATGCTAACCCGAATATTTCATAAACATGCTCCCGACTCTCGCTTGCCCCTTGCCGCCTCAGGAAAGTTTGGCTCGGTCGACCGTACTCCCCGGTACGGCG
>JBPCXN010000156.1:0-5450 GCA_051008495.1 Endozoicomonas sp.
GCCGAGATATCGACTTCACCTAACTGCATCTGAGGATTGATAGGTTTGCGCATGATTTTGGTAAATAACGACTCTTGCTGGAAAACTTCGATGTAGATATTGGGCTGCAGGCTCTTATTTTCAAGGGATTAGGGTTTTCGGACAGGCACTAAATAGCGTTCCAATTAATCGCTTCGTCAATTTTACTGACCATTATGTTATTTCAGCCCCCTTTTAATAAATCAATCTAAGTGACTATTTATATTAGAAATATAAGTTTTAGCTTGTTTTATTTAGATGTCACTTCTATGGCATTGATCAGGAACTATTTCATATTGGTAGATTCTAAAGGATAAATACCTGATCTGAATGAAATCATATATTTTCCGACCTGAAGATCAGCATAGGCGGTTACATTGCCTGAACATGTAACAGATCGAGTACTTTTATTTTATCAATGGAGTGATATAAAAAATGAAAAAATTAATTAAACAACTTTCTGTTATTGGGCTGATACTACTGTTTTCCGGAAGTATAAACGCAGGTGAAAGTGGTATTACCGACCCGTTACATGATTATTTAATGAAGCATGATCCTGAATATAACTTGGATCGACAATTACCGTTGCAGCTCTCAGAAGAAGCTATTTGGTATTTAGCAGACTATGCCAGTCAGTTGCTGGATAAATATCCGCCACAGGAATATCAGATTGTATCTTTAGGTGCCCAAAATATTGTTCTTAACGCCATCCTGTATGCTGTCGGAGCCGATGAACTCACCAGTAATTATATTCGAGTACTGCCTGTAAGCAATCTTTTTAATTTCTCCTACGAATCTGATAAAGACGTAAAAAGCAAAACATACAGAGCCTTATTTATTAACAAGAAACAGTTGAATGGTAGGCAGCCCGTTTTCGTCAGAATTTTACAAACAGGTTTAACCGTTTCAATCCTGACTGAAGATATTAATTCTCATTTGTTTGCGGACAATCTTGATCCGATATTTGACTACTTTACTTCAAGGGAACTTTTTTCGGATTATAACTTCTGCGCACACTGCAAAGTAAATGTAACTTACAATCCGAATTATAAAGAATACGCTGCATTTACAAGCAGATTAAAACGGCTATTTCCACTTAATCGCTATAACCCAATCACTCTGGTGCCCGGCAAGGTTCCTCAAATAACGGAAGAAACCTGGAAGGTAAATTCACAGTTCAACGATCTGGTTGATCAGGTTCAGATCATATTGAAGAGAATGCACCACCCGATCATTCCCGACGAAGAGTTCATCCCCCAAGACCAGGAATTAATTTCTTGGTACTTTAACTCACTATACTCTTGTTTGCTCTCCAACTGTCAGGAAAGGCTGCTTTATAGGTAGCAGCCAAGATCCTGGCGGGTGTCAATATCATAAAGGATTCCTGGGTCGTTAACCGACAGCAGCTGCAATCGTTCAGGGTTGCGCTCGACCACGGATCTGCCGCCAGTGTCCCCCTGCAACGCCATCAGCGGAGTCTGAAAATTACGACCAAATCCGACCGGCTGGCCGACCTTTCCCTGATATACCGGGCGAATGATTTTTTCCGGTTCGATCTTTGCGACTATCTGTTCTACTGTTTTGCTGCGGATGAAAGGCATGTCAGCAAGCGCAATCAACCAGCCATTCCAGTCGGGATTCATTCGTACGCCACAGGCAATGGAGGCGCCAATACCGGAAGCAGCTTCACTGTTCACCTGAAATGATACCCGCTCTTTCCTGAGCAGATCATGAAATTCAACATCTTCCTGTTTTACCACCACACTCAGCGGTAAGCCCAAAGATCTATAGATGTCCAGGCTGTGCAGAACCATCGGACGACCGTCGCTCATAAGGTGCATCAGCTTGTGAGATCGAAACCGGCGGCTCTGACCGGCAGCCAGCAGCAGGATACCGGGTTCATGCGGCATGGGGCTGACCATGATGACAGGCAGACTGCTGCAAGACGGCTTTTTTCCTTTCAGCTATAACCTCAGCCATGACTGAAATGGCTATTTCCCATGGCGTTTTACTGCCTGTGGCATAACCAGCCGGAGCATGCAGCTGGTCAATCTGTGAGTCTGGAATATCCAGTTGCCTTAATCTTTCCCTGCGCTTCTGCGAGGTTCTTGAAGAGCCCATTGCACCAACATAAAACGCCTCGGTGTCCAGAGCCGCCATCAAGGCCATATCATCTACCCGCGGATCATGGGCCAGGGTGATTATGGCGCAGTGACGGTCAGAAAACCCCTGCCGTATAAGGTCGTCGGGAAAGCCGGTGTACAGCTCAGTGCCCGGCATGGTCCAGCCCTCAGTAAAAGAGGATCTGAAATCGCAGATGGTAACCGAGAATTCCAGAGCCATAGCCAGTTCCGCCACACATCGGGTCACTTCGCCGCAACCCGTCAACAGCATGCGCCAGTCCGGAGTCAGTGGGTGTGACAGCCTCTGGTCATCAAGCTGCAGTTCCTGCAGCCCGGAGCCTCTCTCCAGAGTCAAAGCACCGTCGTTTATACCAACGGTACGGGTCACTGTTTCTCTTTGGGAAACATATTGCAATAAATCCCGGAAATGATTGATGACCTCTACATCCGGTTCCAGATATTCAAGACAGACCAGCAGCTGGCCACCACAGGGCAGCTGAAACTGCTCCTGTTCGGCCTCTGTTCCTCCAAAGTTTTTTAGCAGAGGCGCCCGCCGCTGGAGGCTGCTCTCTGTCAGCTGTTCCAGCAGATACTCTTCAATACAGCCGCCGGACAGGGAACCGCACAGGCCGACTCCCGGCACACAGGCCATCAGAGAGCCCACCGGGCGGGGGGAAGAGCCCCAGGTCTTGACGACAGTTCCCAGCCAGACGCTGTGACCGTCTCGCAACCAGCGATTCACTTCAAGCAATACATGCTGATTGTTGTTATTCATACTTACCGCTCATGACTGGGACAGTTGCAAAGGTAAAGACCTTAGTCGTTTACCGGTAGCAGCATAGAGAGCATTAGCCACTGCCGGAGCCAGTGGCGGCAATCCCGGCTCTCCCACTCCCGATGGCGCTTCTTCGCTGTCGATGATGTGTATGTCCATTTCCGGGCACTCATTCATACGCAGGACCTGGTAATCATGAAAATTGCCCTGCTCAACAGCCCCGTCTTTCAGGGTAATTTCACCATACAGGGCAGCAGTGAGACCAAAGACAATACCGCTTTCCATCTGCGCCCTGACAATATCCGGGTTCACCGCGACCCCGCAATCAACAACACAGGTGACCTTTTCTACCCTGAACTGCCCTGCAGTTACCCGCACATCAGCCACCTGCGCAACCCAGGTGCCAAAACTCTTGTGAATGGCGATGCCCTGCCATACGTCGCTGGCCGGCTGCCCCCAGCCGGCTTTTTCCGCCACCATCTTGAGAACTTTTCTGCCCCTTGGCTGTTCCTGCAATAAGCGGTAACGAAACTCATAGGCATCAGCACCACTGGCATGAGCCAGCTCATCAATAAAGCTCTCGGTCACAAAGCCATTATGGGAGTGCCCCACTGAACGCCAGTAACTGATCGGCACCCCGGCATCGCTGTGGCAATGCTCCACCTGAATACTACTCAGGTCATAGGGAAGCTCCTCAGCGCCTTCATAGCAGGTTTTATCGGGAAAGTAGGAGGCCACTGATGAATACATCCACTTCGATATTCCCGGATACATGGCCGGCGCCGCATAGTCAATGTACCAGTCCAGTACTTTCGGACCCGCAATCTTATGACTCCAGCCAGTTGGCTGCCTGTTCGCATCAAAGCTGGCAGCAAGCCGGTGCAGAGTGGCAGGCCGATACCAGTCATGCCGCGTGTCATCTTCCCTGGACCAGAGCACTTTCACCGGCTTGTTCATGCGCTTGGACACCGCTGCAGCCTCTTCAACAAAATCAGGAGTCAACCGCCGCCCAAACCCGCCACCCATAAAGGTGGTATGCACCTGGATATTTTTCTGATCAATACCGGTAGCTCTGGCCGCCGCTGCCCTGGCAGTGTCAGGCGCCTGATTTGGCGCCCAGATGATGCACTGGTCACCGGTTACCGAAGCCACGCAGTTTTGCGGCTCCATGGTGGCATGGGCAAGAAAAGGCAGCCGGTATTCCACTTCCAGCCTGCTACTGGCGCCTTTCATGGCTTTTCGGATGTTGCCTTCTTTTCTGACGACATCGCCCTTTTTGGCTATATCCTGACTGTAGCGGTCGTAGACAGATGTCAGGGAAGCGGCCATGTCGTCGTTTTTCCGCCATTCAACCTTAACCTGTTGCCGGGCCCTGTGCGCCTGCCAGTATTTCTCTGCGACAATGGCCAGACCCTGGTCAATTTCAAAGACAGCCATCACGCCCTTGCTGGCCAGGGCCTCCCTGCTGTCAAAAGACTTCAACTTTGAACCATAGGCAGGCGGCCTGATGATGACAGCATGAAGCATGTCGGGCAGACTGACATCAATACCGAACTTCGCCGTGCCATTGCTCTTGGCCAGGGCATCGACCCTGCTGAAGTCCTTGCCGATATAGCGCAGTTCAGACGCTGCCTTTAATGACGGGTTGGCTGGTGGTGATTGTCTGGCGGCCAGTGCCGCCAGCTCGCCATAACTGAGCCTGTTGCCAGTGCTTTGATTAAGGACAAAGCCGTTCTCTGTCGTACAGCTGCTACGGTTTATCTGCCATTTATCTGCTGCAGCGGCTATCAACATGGTTCTGGCACTGGCCCCAGCCTGACGCATGGGCATCCAGCTGGACGACAGACTGTTACTGCCTCCGGTCATTTGCAGGCCGTAATCCGGATTGTTATAAGCTTTGTCCGCCGGAGCGAACAGGGTTGAAATTTTCTCTGGAGCCACATCCAGCTCTTCAGCTATCAGGGTCACCAGACCGGTCAGTGCGCCCTGTCCCATCTCAACCCTGGCGACAGTCAGCTGGATACGGTTGTCCGGGTGTATCTCCAGCCAGATATCCGGCTGCCAGCTTCCTGTTTCGTTGACGGCCGAACCGGCGGCGAAAGAGCGGCTGTCCATGCCCAGCATCAGCCCACCCGTGGTGGCAACGGCAGCTTTCAGGAAAAAGCGGCGGGAAATGCCTGTGCTCATTACTTTTCTCCTGTGCCGGCAACTGCGGGATCATACATCTGCACCGCCGCCTGCTTGATGGCAGCGCGGATTCTCGGGTAGGTTCCGCAGCGACAGATATTGCCACTCATGGCCGCCTCGATATCGTCATCACCCGGACTCCTGTTGCTGGCCAGCAGCGCGCTGGCGGACATCAGCTGGCCGGACTGGCAATAGCCGCATTGAGGCACATTCAGCTCAACCCAGGCTTCCTGCAGAGGATGGGGGTGATCAGCTGAGCCAAGCCCTTCAATCGTGGTGATGTTCTGCCCGACCACAGCAGCCAGGGGGGTAATGCAGGACCGGACAGGCGAGCCATTGAGATGCAC
>JBPCXN010000157.1:0-2556 GCA_051008495.1 Endozoicomonas sp.
GGGCTATTGCATAGCACCTGGGTAGCTTTTATCACATCTTCATAATCCAGCGATGGCAGCCGGTAATCTGCGTCAAGCAAACCGCTCAAGGTCTGCATATGGTAACGCCCTCTACCATTTTCAGAGCAATCAAAACGCCGCAATGCGAGCCAGGCACTGGCACCGGTTGGCGCATCTGCCGGAATCAGTTGCCATTTGGGGACATCGATGCCTGCGCTTTGCGCCATAGCCAGCCAGGCGGCTTCACACAAGCCCTCTTCATGACCCAATGGCAAGTTTTTTGAGGTGAACTTCACGACCCATGGTTCCAGCCCAGCCTTGCCTGGAACTGTTGTAGCAAAATTCGGAGTCACCGGGTCCAGATAGACTATTGCCTTGGGTCGCGCCCCTCCGGAACCACCAGCCTGGGCCAAAGCACTCAGCACATGATCGGTTTCGCCGTCAAAAATCAGTTGTGCTTCCTGCCCCAACACCGCTATATCCATCAGGTCGCCCTGTTCACGGGAATATTCGATAACAGGACTGTAAGAGAGCGCTCCCATTCCCCGGTTACCGGTGTAAGCCAGCCTATCCATAACGGTGATATGGTGTGGTAATCTACCATTCTGGCGGAAGACACGATCCATCAGCAGAGTGCCCCAGCCATCCGGCAATGAGTCCGAGAAAACCCCGTGCAAACCCTGATGGGGGTCTTTCGGCGCTCCATGAAGATCACCATCGAATGGCAGCTTGAATGGAGAAAGGCTGTGACTGCTCCCTTTGGATAGATACCCAGTGTCGTACTGAAAGAACACTCCTTGCCTGTTCTGAGCCAGCTTTCCAACAATGGCTTCTGAACCGTCTGAGTAACGCCGGGACACTTCCAGCAAACGAATGCTGTCATTATCCATTGCTCAACACCTCATCAATACTGCGAGGCATATCCGGCTCATCACGAGTCAGTGCCTCCAGGCGTTCAAGCTGATCAACCGTTTGCCAAAGAAGGAGGAACTGCCTTAGCGATATTTCACCCGTACTTTCGAACCGTTTAAGGGTAGAAACCGGAACTGTTGATCGTTCGGACAAAGACTGACGGGAGAGTTTGCGGTTCTCCCTCTTACTGCGAATGGCATTCGCCAGCTTGGTCTGTAGTTCGTGTGGTGTCGTGAGAGACAGCAGTGACATAGCATCATCCATTTTTCAATATATGGACATTATTATAGCCAAATTAAGGGGATTTTCTTTATTTTGGACAATATATTGTCTTTTTTTATTTTTTGAAATTATCTTCGTTTTTTACCACAAAACCTCCGGCGAGCAAGTCTCTTTAATAAAGAGCTGAGCCAGAAGAAGAATAGCAACGCTATTCGATAGTCAAATCCGATCTATTTATACAAAACCTGTGCTTTACAATGAAGGCTACCTGTACGAACCCACCCAATGGTGTATAGATGATTTTCACTCAACCGGGCCGCTCACTTACGCTGGCAGCGAGCGTGCTATTTATCCTACTTTCTTCACCCCTTGCTTTCTCCATCAACCAGGACGAAGTGGAGAATGCTCTGGTGTTTTTCGCCAATGGCGACTCGGCTTATGAATGCACGGGGATAAGGCAGTCGGAAGATAACGTAGTATTTAAACAGAGTCAGTGCAACCTGATGAAGGGAGCTTATGTTTACAATCGGGAAAATAAAAATAACACCACTCCCATCGGTATGGTTGGAGATATTTCAACCATTTCCGTTGGCGTCACTGGCAATTATTCATCAGCTTTGCTTAATGCCACCGTCAACCAGACATACATGATTCCAACTGACACAGATTGCTCAAGTGGGATCCAGGGAGCCGAGCTGTTCTATTTTAACAACACGAATACCAGCATGGTTATGTCAACTACCGTAAATGTAACCTGTACAATTGGCAACAGTCTTTGCAACTTCACCCTTCCCACGAGGAACATGACCCTGAATGGCGAGCCACTACTGACAAAAGAAAATGGCCAGTTTTCCCTATTCTGTTTTGAATCATCCCCTGAAGGGGAACACAGCCAGTTCCAGTGCCAGCGCCTCACTCACAACAATTGCCCAACGCCCATTGCCTCGAGCTCAGCCTCAGCCCAGGCAGGTACTTCTACATCAAACCCAGCTGCAACTCCTACAACTACACCCACCAACTCGGCAGTTTTTTCAGTATACAGCCTGTACACATTGCTAGGCCTGCTGGTAACAGGTATTGCTCTGCAGCTTTGAGCCCACAGGCTCCCAGCATCAGCTTTAGTCTACAGTTTGTGAAACCTGTATCCTTGCATTCGCAGCCCGTGTTGCTCTGCAAGGGTGTTGCTAAACAGGTCGAACGAAGGGCCATACCCTTCATCCAGGCCTGGGACGCCTAACTGTCGAAGTCGTCGGTCAAAACTGACCTGCCGACTGAAATCTTCAAATGAGTCATCTATCAACCTGGACTTCCAGTACAAGGGTTGAGCCTCATACTCCTCCCCATCATAATCAAAAAAATCGACATGCCTGTTCCGCATATTGATCTTGATGCGTTCCCTCAGCATCGGAACCGGTGTGGCTT
>JBPCXN010000158.1:0-7589 GCA_051008495.1 Endozoicomonas sp.
GTGGCACTAAGGAATTTTGCGATTGAGCGCCGTACTGGTGTGTACGGTCGATTGAGCAAAACTTTCTTAGTGCTGCAAGGGGCAAGCGAGGACGCACGCAAATTTATGAAATATCCGGGTTAGGGCTGCTTAATTCTCCAGAGGCGCATAGGCTGTGGTAAAATCCGTCTTTTGTGTGTGCTCAATGCCTGTCTTCACTTCCCCATTCCATACTCTCAAGTTGCAGCGTATTCTTGTGCGCCAGAGGGAAACACTCCAGACTGGGACGCTGCCGATGAGTACCTGCTCTCTTACCTTAATGAGAGAGATCTGTCGTCAAACAGCCTGGCTGGGGGAACCAGCCTGCTGGTTTTGTAATGACAACTTCGGTGCCCTGAGCCTGAACCTGCTGGACTATCAGCCAGGCCATTACACCGATTCTCAATTTGCTGACTGGCTATCAGCCACAATGCCGACAACGACTTGGAGTTTCTGGGGGGTACGACTACGTTGATCTGAGTATATCTACAGCCAGAGAGAAACTCATGAAGCATTTATACCAGGTAATTCATACTCGCTCCTCGCCTTCGGTGCTCATTCAGTTACTCATCCTGGTGGGGCATTTCTGCGTTGTGATGCAGGTTCTGGCTACGAAGTATGTTATTGAGTTGCACTCAGATGAGAGTGAAGCACGTGTCGGAGAAGCCGAAATTATTTTAATAAGGGCATGTCGAAGAAACCACCCAATAACTCGTAAGGAATTTTGTGGCGACCAACAAAAGATAAATAGTAGCTTTCATGGTATTGAAAGCGATGAGCTAAATATTGAAATACGATTGATCTCCCCAGACTTTTTCAGGACAACCTGTTTGATCATCTCTGGGAAATTTATCATGATGGCGAACCTGGGTTGCAACGAGCATTATACATCAGAGAGAGGTTTCAATTCCGGGAGAAAAGTATATCCATTAGGAAATATTCTACGAAGGAAGCAGATTTTGTTGCGAAAACTTCTCATGACAAGCGTTACCAGAGCTGCAGTGTAAATGAGAATATTTCGATAAAGCAAGGTATCGCAAGCTTCATTTTCGATGATCATGAATCATCGAGCGAACCAAAAACCGCTTTTCAAGATTGGTTGATCAATGAAGATGGCGAAAACCCAGGGGGTGAAAGTATTGAGTCTTTCGGCGCCTACTTTCGGCAGGAAATTCCTTTTGTCAGGAATAGGGAGGACGCGCGCCGTCCCGCCCTGGTGTACAAATGGCCACAACCAGTGAATATTCTGACGCCCTTTTCCCACTATCGGTTTAAAGATAAAGAAACTATCCAAGTTGATACTGGAAAAATAATAAGCGACGATGGGATTTACCTCTTTCCCATGGATTGGCAACACGCCTCCTTCGATTCGGGTGGTCCAACGGGTGCCAGTGCCACTATTTCCGTCGATCTCATTCGTAAATTCAATATCACGATTTCCAGTGGGCAGTTGCGAGTCTATGAACGGAATAAAGGCGTGCTGAAAAAAGAAGATGAGCCAAGGATTCTGCAGCGATATGACTTCGTACCGGAAACAGGCAATATGAAGTTGACTATCTGGGGACAGCCGGATGAATTTGAACCCTGGGGCTGGGAATATCGAGAGACGGTATCTCCGGCCCGGGGAGTCCGGTACCTGAGGGTTATTCAAAAAGGGGAAGAACTGGCGCAGGTAGAGAAAGCAGAAGAAGTTCCTGTGAAAACGAAGTGCAAAGTGACATCTGATATGGCGGATCAGAGACAGCATCCGGCTATCCCTGTTGTGAAGAAGATTGGTGAGACAGTCATTGATAGAGAAAACGGTATTGGTGAAACAATGCTAGGCAATCTGATACCTTCTTTGATTTGGTTGCTCTCTGTCCCGCGGTGCTGTCAATATGTGCAGCATCGTGATGCGCTTTCTTTTTGACTACAGATTTCACAGTTTTCAATGGCGGTTCAAAAACATAGCTGTGCAAAATTCAGGGCTGCCTGGTTCTCCAGAGCCACATAACCTGTGGTAAAATCCGCCTTTTGTGTGTGCCCAATGTCTGTCTTCACTTCCCCATTCCATACTCTCAAGTTGCAGCGCATTCCTCTGCGCCAGAGGGAAACACTCCAGGCCTGGGACGCTGCCGATGAGTACCTGCTCTCTTACCTTAATGAGAGAGATCTGTCGTCAAACAGCCTGGCTGGGGGAACCAGCCTGCTGGTTTGTAATGACAACTTCGGTGCCCTGAGCCTGAACCTGCTGGACTATGAGCCAAGTCATTACACCGATTCTCGTATTGCCGAGCTGGCTATCAGCCACAATGCCGGTAACAATGATCTGAACCTGGAATACCTTAAGCAAATACCCTCGACGGAACTACCTGAAGGCAGATGGGACCTGGTAGTAATGAAACTGCCAAAGAATATGTCCTGGTTTCGTGAACAGTTGCTACGGATCAAGCCGTTTTTGCATGAAAACAGCCAGGTGATTGTTGCGGCTATGGTCAAGCACCTGCCTCACAGCGCCCTTGATGCACTGAAGAAAATTATTGGCCCTGCAACCCTGTCCAGGGCGCAGAAGAAAGCCCGCCTCCTGCTGGCAACGGCTGATACCAGCATAAAGCTGCCGGAAAGCAAATACCCGAAACAGTGGGAAATTACGAATGCACGACGGGAGCATAACGGTATAAAGCTGGTCAACCATGCCAACACCTTTTCCGGCGATAGTCTGGATATTGGCGCCCGATTCTTCATTGAACACCTGCCTGAAGGAAAGCGCGGAAATATCATTGATCTCGGTTGTGGTAACGGCATTCTCGGCATCGCCACTGCCATGCAGAATGATGCCCATATCACTTTTGTTGATGAGTCTCATATGGCTGTGGCTTCTGCCCGTGACAGCTGGGCTGCAAACGGCAATAACCCGGATGGAGCGACTTTTAAAGTCAACGATGCCCTAAGGGATTTTCGAGAGAGCAGTGCCGATTGCATCCTGTGTAACCCACCCTTTCATCAGCAGAACACCGTTGGCGACCAGATTGCCCAGCGCATGTTCCGCGATGCCCACAAGGTTCTGAAGCCCGGTGGGGAACTACGGGTAGTTGGGAATCGTCATCTCGGTTATCACATCAGCCTGAAAAAGCTGTTTGGCAACTGTGAGTTAGTGGTGGGAAATTCGAAATTTGTCGTCTTGTCTTCGGTTCGTTGAGGCTCTGCTATTCTCGGTCAGGCTCCTAAACCGCGCCCAGATAGAAAAGTGTAGTTTGTAAGCTCTTTCATGGGCGCGGTTTAAATCAGAACAGCAAGCTGTTTCTGGCCGCATCCCTGCGGTTGTTTCGCGCAAGCGCGAAACGATGAAGAACTTCGGTTTTCGAACTGGATGGGGTTTAGTAGCCGTCTTTAAATGACCGGCGACTGCTAAATGCTTTTTGAGTAAACTGACGCTGATATTATTGCGTATCTGCTCCCGTAATGGCTCGCTTGATGATTTCAAGTAGAGGAAGGGGGGAGCCAGGAGGTGTTGGATAATCTGAATGCTTCAGGCTCGGTTCATGCTCCAGACTCAGTGTAAAGAAAGAAGGACTAAGATCAGACATTTCGATACCTAACAAACTGACGCCAAACTGGTTGAGCAGCTCATTAAGATGCCAGTACAAATTCGATGCTATTTTCCCATCATCACCAGTATCTTTAGCTTTTTCACTTAAAACGGTCCACAGTTCGGAAAACAACGTCACTATAGGAGTGGTCGCTGAAGCCCTATAATAAGAATCATCATCTTCATCATCATCTTCAAACAGCTCATTCTTTTGCATTTTTCTGATCAAATACAAGAGTTTTGTATATTTGATCATCACAGCATGCAAAGAGTGGTAGTCAGGAACATTTGTGTTAGTAAGGTTGGTAACAGCCTCTTTGAATGCTTGAAATTTGACAGGCTGCTGCAGCCACTCCTGCTCAAGAGAGGGCTCTATTCTATAAGTGCCCACAGCATAGTTCATCCACAGTAACTGTCGTTTTAAGTCATCCAGATAATCCTGCCCTGAAGCTTTAATAAAATAGCCTACATTACCCCGGAACATTACAGCTAAGTCATTCAGAATATACAAACCCAAGGTAATAGCCTGGTCGTATAATCCATAAGCTTCCAGACGCTTCTGTAAAGAGAGTATGTAGCCGATTTGACTTTTCTGAGACATCGGGAAACCGGTATCTCTATTCCATTCAGGTCTGGACTGAACTAAAGAGAATGCCTGTCTAAAGTAGGTGTTTTCTCCGCATATTGCGCACTCGTTAAGATCGCCAGGAAAACGCCTGGAGCCAAACATAAGCGCCCAGATGCACAGCCCGGCACTGGTATCGAATGCCAGAACATTAGAAGCCATGATAGCTAATGCAGCCTTGAAACGTTCAATGTCCCAGTTTTGAGGAGCCGCTATATGCTGCATTGCAGCATATGCCGAGTCTATTGCCTGTTGAGTATTATGCAGGTGCTCATGTACATTAGCCATCATGAGCATCGCTTCGTCTGCAACGCGGCCTTGCGGTAGAAGGGTTAGAGCAAGAGAATAATATTTCTTGTCACCCGTTTTATCGAATAAAGCCGCAGTACATTTCAGGTGGCAAAAGGATAGTTTTCTAGACAGCTCCACTGGTAATAAAACCCGGATATCATCACTTATCAATTGTCGCATAGAAGTAAGCGCTGTTTCATAATACTGTTTACCTATAGAAGATTTAATCGCATCAAGCTTAGCTTGCATTCTCTTCGCTGCATCCACTCCCTGTTGAGAATCGTAAAATCTATATTCTAAAGTCCAGACAAATTTCCTTTTATGGGGCTCTCTCTGACCAATATCATATGCCATGTTCAGAAACCTGCGAACTGTACGCAACTCATCAATAGAGGTTCCTGCTTTTAAGCTGTCAACTCTGCCATTCACGTATTCCAAAAATTGATCTGTACTTAATTGAAAAACTTCCTCTTCTCTTCCTACCAAATAGTGCATACGTTGTTTTATAGATAAATTCTCAACCCCTAACCAATTAGCATTGAGCTCTAGTATGATCACGCCCTGTGGAGATAGGCTAATATCCCAGTCTTTTGTCTGTTTTTTGATCCGCAGCACCAGCGACATAAGATAGAGGTCTATATCTAATGTTGGATAATGACCAGAAAAATATTCACGTAAGAGGGTCAGATTTTCCAATCTATCAGGATTGTTTCGCCATAATTTCAAAAATTTGACGTCTGACTCAAAACGCCCTTTAGAATACTTTTTCTCAACTAATGATGAATAAACTCTGACCGCAGTGATGAGGGTAGCTTCTTTTAATTTCCCTTCTCTCTCATAGTATTTCCAGTGTGGCAATCTGCTTGTAAGCATATCCAGTGCTTCGTCTATACGACCTAGCCGTTCAAGATAACCGGTGTAGTGTACCAGTTGTTCCGGGTTGGGGAACTCGCCCTGCTCACCAAAGCTGATCAATGCTGTCAGAGTGGCATAGAGCTGCTCACGAAGCACTTTATGCCCCTCGTTCACATGACTTGGAAGTTGTTGGCGGAGCTCCTGTGCCCTTGCTAAGGACGGAATTGCCCTGTATAGCTCTCGTTCAATATTGTTTAGCCTGGTATCGTCAGCACTCTGAAGAGGCCCCTTCCCTTTTGCAGATGGAAATACTTCATGATGTCTGCTTCTTCCAGCTCTATGCCCACCTCCCCCCCCACCTGCCGCTTTGTTTCTTGTCATTGCGGCACGGCGGGTGAAGGTCTGTGGCTCAAAAACTTCCAATTGTTTATCCGCATCCATTGGCTCACTCTGGGTTTCTTTTCGGTCTGCCTCAGGCGTAACCGGATAATACCGCTCTTTAGCGTCGCCTTGCTTGGACTCTTTTTCATGAGCCTCAACCCTTAAAGCAAATAGCTGCCATAGAACAGGGAATGGCACTGTTCGATCACTGGCTTGATAGACTTCTGGAGCCACACCGCCACCGGCAGGCAATGAAGACCCGAAAATAAGGTAATCACTGAGGCTTACTACAAAGGCTCGCCAGGCTCGAAGCTTTGCTGCCAGGGTTTCAGAACTGGCTTTATCTTTTTTTCCAGAGTGCAGCGTCAGGCTGTTTGCAGAGCCTGACCCAATGCTCATGGTCTTGAGCAGCGCCCCTACGCGATCATCACCATCGTCCAGGTCAATGGCGGGAAGGTCAGAACCGTATTGGTTTCTTGTACTCTCAATAAGAGGTAGCAATGACGAAGGCATTCGAGCCTGCAAATGCCCATCAACGACACCGGGAACAGGCAGAACACTTCCCTGATAGGAAGTTTGTGACATTGTCAGAGCACCAGAGTGCGCCAGAATATCTCCAAGTGTGCAGTGACTAAATAGAAGGCAGTTTGCAATTAAACAAGCCAGCCACAAATAAGAGTGTGTGAATAGTTTTGCCATTATTCCCCAGTCCGACCGTTATTGCCTGGAGTTTAAACGCCTAAAGTTACCCATGATCCAATATGAACTCTGACTTCCACTGCCGATAGCCTGATCAAAAGCTTGGTTCAACTTAGCTTATTGTCAAATCTACGAATCAATCAGATCTCTCATATTTTGTTCATGACCTGTGTAGTGCCAGTCCGAAAACCTGCACGCCTTGAAAGCAGTGACCTGTAACCAAAAGAACATAGGGTCAAGCCTTACCCTGACCCTGGAGTTGCACTGTTGCATCGGCTCGTGACAGCTGGATTGCCAATGGCAATAATCCCGAAGATGCGACTTTTAAAGTGAATGATGCACTCAGGGGTTTTCCAGAGAACAGTGCCGATTGAATTCTGTGTAACCCGCCTTTTCACCAGCAGAACACCGTTGGCGACCAGATTGCCCAGCGCATGTTCAGCGATGCCCACAAGGTTCTGAAGTCGGGTGGGGAAATGCGAATAGTATGAAACCGTCACCTTGACTATCACATCAGCCTGAAAAAGCTGTTTGGCAACTGTCAGCTGGTGGCGGGAAATTCGAAGTTTGTCGTCTTATCTGCGGTTCGCTGAAATCTTTACTATCCTGACTGCACGACTAACAAGAACGGCGACAATGCTATGAGTCTCGAGGCCAGAGTTCAGCTTGTGGAATCGAAGCAGGAAGCGCTGGATAATGCTTTCCGGGAGAACAATAAAATCCTTGAGGCCACTCACGGGGTTGTTTCTTTGATACTGATTGACCAGAGGGAAATGAAAAAGGATCAGTTTGAGTTGAAGCAGCAGGTAGGCCGGCTTGAGCAGAAGGTAGAACGGCTTGAGCTGAAGGTTGATCAGCTGGAGCTGATGACCAGAGAACGCTTTGACCAGATAGAAATGCTTCTTCGGCAGTACTGTACAAAGAGTTAGGCTGTAGGTTGGGTCGAGCATATGCGAGCCCCAACATGACCTTGGTTTAACTCTTGGTCAGGATGTTGGGGCTCACTTCGTTCGGCCCAACCTACAACTGGAGTGGTTATAGTTCTCCGGACACACAAACACGGGTAATATCCAAGCCCATTAAGGTGTGTCCAAATGTCAGAAAAGAAAATGAAAACCTATACGGCTGAGTTCAAGGAATCGGCTGTTAAGC
>JBPCXN010000159.1:0-63103 GCA_051008495.1 Endozoicomonas sp.
CTGATGGCCCTGAACGGCGAAGACGACAACGAGCTGGGCACTTCCGCTGTGAAGAAGCTGGTTGAGACTCTGGATAGTTACATTCCTGAGCCTGAGCGTGAAATCGACAAGCCGTTCCTGATGCCAATTGAGGACGTATTCTCCATCGCTGGCCGTGGTACTGTTGTGACCGGTCGTGTTGAGCGTGGCATCATCACCGTTGGTGAAGAAGTAGAAATCATTGGTATCAAAGAGACTACCAAGACTACTGTTACCGGCGTTGAAATGTTCCGCAAGCTGCTGGACGAAGGCCGTGCTGGTGAGAACGTTGGCGCGCTGCTGCGTGGCACCAAGCGTGAAGACGTTGAGCGTGGCCAGTGTCTGGTTAAGCCAGGAACTGTAACGCCTCACACCAAGTTCGAAGCAGAAGTTTACATTCTGTCCAAGGAAGAAGGTGGTCGTCACACTCCATTCTTCAAGGGCTACCGTCCACAGTTCTACTTCCGTACCACTGACGTGACCGGTGCTGTAGAACTGCAGGAAGGCGTTGAAATGGTAATGCCTGGTGACAACATCAACTTCAACGCTGAGCTGATTGCTCCAGTTGCGATGGAAGAAGGCCTGCGTTTCGCTATCCGCGAGGGTGGCCGTACTGTAGGTGCTGGTGTTGTAGCCAAGATCCTGGACTAATAAATTGTCGCTGATGCGATAGTTTTCAGTCACCCCATAAAAACCCCGGACTTGTCCGGGGTTTTTTTCAGAGTGTAAATCGAATATTCGAAGATGGCGTAATAATATTACAAAACAACTGGCCAGGTACTTAGTATGAGAAGCCTTCACTTTGTAGTTCCTGAATAAGGAACACTTGTCTCGAATATTGACGGTAAAGGCTGGCGACATAGACATCTTTTCCCTTGAAGCGTACTAATCTTATGGTTCTGCCCAGTACAGTCGGTCGAAGAAATGTGTTAGGCCCATGAACATTTTGGTAGCCCGCGTCATCCTGGGACTTTTTGTGGGCAAAGATGGCGTTGATTTTATATTTCCTGACCAGATCTTCCAGAAATCTATCATTGTGATCCCAGTATCTGAGGAGAAGCACAATCTTTTTATCGCTACTGTATGCCGCCTCCAGATCATTTTTCAGCCATTCTTTGGCGTTTCTAATGGTGAAAGTGTTCATCTTTCCGAAATCCCAGCTCTGGTAATAGTGTTCACTGGTGTTAAGGCTGTCATGTAATTGTATGAAGTGAACATTGCCAACCTCCCAGGAGTACGCAAGACTGCCTGAATGGTCTTTTCGAAAAGTGGGGAACCGGTAATAAACCGAACTTTCATTAAAGTCAAAATTAAGCGGATTCAAGCTGCGTATATAAGTGCGCATGTAGTCCATGACATCTTTAATACAAATAGAATTTTCACAGCCATAGCCATTATTTAGAGGCTGGTAATCTGACTGGCCAAGGCCTGGATAAACATTGATAAGTCTGGAATAGTACGCCTTGCTTGCATGCCACATCTGATTAATGTTGCCTTTAAGGGTCATAGGACCTGTGAAAACAAGGCCCGCCACGGTACTTGCCCCAATCAAATGACTGGCAGGAGACCCGTGACTTGTAAAATCTTCAGGTGTTTCATGATGGTACGATGGTTTCGAACCATTACTGTACCCAATAATTTCTTTAAGTGCTCTCGAAAATATCCGGCCCTTATTCAGAGCCGTTTCTTTGTCGTAGGTTACTTGAAAGTCGAAGCATTCCTTGAGCCCCTCGCTATGACATGCCTTAGGGTAATTAGGCCCACCGCTGAACAGCATGGTGAAATCATCAGGATTGAAAGCGGTGAGCGTGATTGTGGAGATTTTGTCATTCATCGCCTCCCACACATTCGGAACTGAACGAAAATAAGTACGGCAAACTCCCGTTCCATCCGGATGCTGACAGGCTCTTGCGATCACATTTGAGCTCAGCTTTATGGATGTTATGGAGTCCTCAAAAAGGTTTTCTCGGGGGACTATCACCTTCTTTTCGCCATTGAGGCAAAGCATGAGCTGGGCACCATTGTAATTGGCATGCTGGTAAGTAATGATGCAGCCCGGCATGGGCTCAGTACTGTGAACAGGCAGAGAGATCAGGAGAGTCCATATCGCCAACCACGGCATTCTTCTTATTAACATGTCCAATCTTCCTTGATTGTTTGTCTACTTAGAAAGTTTAGGATAGATCCGCCGTTCGCTTCAGACTGCTATTGCAGCAGGGAGAGATTGGGGTAAGGCGGCAGAAATACTTAACAGGAGCTGTGGCCTCACTCCAGACTGGAAGTATGTGTCAATATTCAGTCTAAGGGGGAAGGAGGTAGTTACTCTCCATTCTTCAAGGGCTGCCGTCCACTGTTCTACTTCCGTACCACTGACGTGACCGGTGCTGTAGTGGCGTGTGGCGTAGGTCGGATTAGGGCCTTGGCCCGTAATCCGACATCTATCTACTCCCTCTTGTTCGGCATCAATTGCTGGCTCACGTCGGATTACGAATCTTCGATTCTAATTTGACCTGTGTTGCTTTTGCGCCTGGTCAGGCCGCTCCAGACTGTTTTTCCAAATTCTGACTATTAGCCAAAGGCTTGAGGTCCACCTGGCGCATATCGCTCTGCATGATTTCATCAATAATGCTGGCGACATCCTGGCTGATTGCCGTTGGTTCGCCGCCGTTAGTCAATTTATTTTGAATTTTCATCAGGCTTTGCGCCGTTTTCACTCGAGTCTGGATTTGCTCTTCCTCGGCTTTGTTTTTGGCGTTCTGCTCATTGATTCGAATCAGATCTTTGGTTTCACCAGAGATAAAGGATTCAACGGTGCTCACCAGTCTATTCAGAATTCGATAGAGCAATGCGGCAGAAAAGCCGCCCAGCAGGGCTAGGAGAGGTTTTCCCAGAAGTTTGGCGTCATGGCCGGCTTCCTGCGCGATGGGGACAAGGGTGGCCAGTAATAGCCCGGCTATCAGTCCCAGTGAGATGCGTGCCCAGTAGGTGGCCTCGTAACGGGGTTCGTAAGTTCCGGAGATAACGTAGCTGTTGGCTTTGAATAATGCCGCGAAACAGGCGCCCAGGCCGGCTGCGCAGAGCAGGAACAGCAGATTCAGTAGCAGTGGTATGCCATCAGAAGCGAACAGGCCGGCTTCGATATTCTTGGTGTTCACCTGGGGTGACAGGCTGACTGATACAAAGCCAACCAGAAACACCAGTGCTGCAATCATTACGTGGCGTATCAGTGGTACGGGGCCAAGCACTTTCAGGGCAGGTCTGCGATTCTCTTCTTTTTTTAATAAAAGAACAGCGCGAGGGCTGGCGGGTTTGATGGCTCTGGAGAGCTCGTTGTGAATCTGGGTGAGACCTTCCGCCAGCTCGTTAGTATTGATTGCGGGGGCAGTTGGGTGTTGGCACTCTTCAGGGGGGAGGGGGGAGGCCAGCCTGTTGAATGAATTGCGATAAGTTTCCAGGCGGTGAATCATCCCTCCCGGGATATGTATTCCTGTTCCAAGGGCGTGGGTTGCCATTGCCTCAACTTCCTCCAGAAGGAGGCTGATGACGGCGCTCTGCCCTGGTGTCGCATTCCCTTGCATTGGTCAGCATTCCTGTGCTCAATATTTGAACTCTATGCTATACCAGTTGCCTGACAGGATGAAAGAATCGTTCGCTCTGGCTCGACATTGAGATGATGGGGAAAGGTCGGTGCATGAGATCAGAGCGAAACGCTCATCGCGCTCAGTGCCAAACTGAAAACCGTGGCTGGAGGTATAATGGGGCTGTCCTTCGGGTTGACTGAAGTCGGGTTCGCTGTCTTCAAATACGATTCTATCTTTAGCCAGGAAAGCTCTGACAGAAGTTTGTTCCGGCGGGAGGTGTGATCCTCGTCTTTGACTTCAATCGTCCGTCCATTACCTGCCGCCTCAAACCACATCTCAAGATACTCTTTCCAGCTTAAGCTCTCGTCCCCAGGCAGGTAGGCTTTGCCGGGTTTACCTTCGGTCAACGCCACCAGTGTTGCCCGGGCGACGGAGCGGGAGCTGATGTGGTTGGTACCGCCTGGTGGGGCAAACACTGGCAGGTTCTGTAATGCGTCACTGGCATAGGCGACCAGGGCGCCAATATGGGGAGATTCCAGTCCCGGGATGTGGCCCAGCACGAAAGGCAGATTCAGGCTGCACACCTTGAGCGATCCTGACAGGAAAGCGGGCATTGCAATTTTTATCCCGATTGCGCTCTTTATTCTCAAATCAGCAATAACGGTCAATAAGTCAGACACTGGCTAGGAGCCTGATCGAGAATGGCGGTCAAGCATACTCTTCATACAAGAGTCAGTAGATCGAGTCAGATTTTTCACTGGATTTGTGCGAATAGTTGACCTATTTAATCAAGTCCAGTGGAAAGATCTGGCCGATCATGCTGGGTATTAGGTAGACCTGTCTGTTCTCGGTCAGGTTCCTAGTGGTCAGGGCAGTGATATAAATCACAACCCGCCAGGCTAATTGTGGTTTCTGTTTTCTGTTGCGGTCAGTGTTGTCGTTCCAGTGGAATCGACAGCAGCATAATTCCTGTTAATTCAGGCAATTATCCCTATCTTTAAGCAGCGTTTCTGTCGGTATTATTTACCCCGAATTAATATGGAGCTTTTTACTTTCATTTACGATGGCGTCGTAAGTTGGTGCTTGTGTTGACACCAGAATATGTGATTAGTAAAATGCTGCGTCCTTTTTGTCCAGGTGACATTGATCACCGGGCTTAGTTCTTTACAGATACCATGGTTAGAACAAGATGAGTCAAGCTCAGCAAATTCGAATTCGTCTGAAGGCTTTTGACCATCGCCTG
The DNA here is from genome assembly GCA_051008495.1 of Endozoicomonas sp. Taxonomy (GTDB): domain Bacteria; phylum Pseudomonadota; class Gammaproteobacteria; order Pseudomonadales; family Endozoicomonadaceae; genus Endozoicomonas_A. The sequence continues at coordinate 4,843 of JBPCXN010000159.1, forward strand.
ATCGATCAGTCCACGCAGGAAATCGTTGATACTGCGAAGAGAACTGGCGCTCAAGTGCGAGGTCCAATCCCTCTGCCAACGCGAAAAGAGCGTTTTACCGTACTGATTTCCCCACACGTCAACAAAGACGCGCGGGATCAATATGAGATCCGTACTCACAAGCGCATTCTCGACATTATCGAGCCCACCGAAAAAACCGTAGACGCACTGATGAAGCTGGATCTGGCAGCCGGCGTAGAAGTGCAAATCAGTCTTGGTTAATAGCGGACTAGGGCGCCATTCAGTGTACACATACTTTTGTGTAACGCTCTGCAATGGGCGGCCATAGTGGGTGAAAGCCCCGTACACGAGAGAGGTTGAAATGACTATTGGATTAGTCGGAAAGAAGTGCGGTATGACCCGTATCTTCACGGAAGACGGCGCTTCTGTGCCAGTCACAGTAATTGAGGTTGATCCTAACCGCATTACCCAGGTTAAGAGCCAGGATAGTGATGGTTACAACGCAATTCAGGTGACTACTGGTAGCAAGAAGAGAAACCGTGTTATCAAGCCAGAAGCTGGTCACTTCGCGAAAGCAGAAGTTGAAGCCGGTCGCGGTCTTTGGGAATTCCGTACAGAAGAAAGCGCCAACTATGAGTTGGGTCAGCTGATTAATGTAGACCTGTTCGAGCAGGGTCAGAAAGTAGACGTTACTGGTCAGTCCAAAGGTAAGGGCTTCCAGGGCGGCGTTAAGCGCTGGAACTTCTCCATGCAGGACGCTACTCACGGTAACTCTCTGTCTCACCGTGCTCCTGGTTCCATCGGTCAATGTCAGACCCCCGGCCGCGTCTTCAAGGGTAAGAAGATGGCTGGACACATGGGTGCCGAGAAAGTGACCGTTCAGTCCCTGGAAATCGTTCGCGTTGACGCTGAACGTAATCTGCTGCTGGTGAAAGGTGCAGTGCCTGGTGCTACTGGCGCTGACGTTATCGTCAAACCTGCAGTTAAAGCACGCGCCTGAGGGGATAAACGATGGAACTGAATGTAACAGGAGCAGGCACGGTTCAGGTTTCTGACGTGACCTTCGCCACTGAATTCAACGAATCCCTGGTTCACCAGGCGGTAGTTGCTTTCATGGCTGGAGCTCGTCAGGGTACTCGTGCCCAGAAGACCCGCAGTGAAGTTAGCGGCGGTGGACGCAAGCCTTGGCGTCAAAAAGGTACTGGTCGTGCACGCGCCGGTACTATCCGTAGCCCACTGTGGCGCGGGGGCGGCAAATCTTTTGCGGCCAAACCACAGGATCACGCTCAGAAGCTGAACAAGAAGATGTACCGCGGCGCGCTGCGTGCAATCTTGTCAGAGCTGGTTCGCCAAGAACGTCTGGTTGTTGTTGAGAGCATTGCTGTCGACGCGCCTAAGACCAAACTGATGGTCGCCAGACTGAAAGAGCTGAATGTCGAGAGCGGTCTGATCGTATCTGACGAAGTCGATCAGAACCTGTACCTGGCCACTCGCAACATCCCTCACGTGGATGCCCGCGACGTGCAAGGCATCGATCCGGTCAGCCTGATTGCCCACGAAAAAGTCGTTATGACTGTGGCAGCCATCAAGAAGTTCGAGGAGATGCTGGGATGAATCAGGAACGTATCTACAAAGTTCTGCTTGGTCCACACATTTCCGAGAAGGCGACCGTAGTTGCTGAAGAGCACGGTCAGTACGTCTTCAAGGTAGCTAAGGACGCCACCAAGCTGGAAATCAAAAAGGCTGTTGAGCAGCTTTTTGAAGTAAGCGTCAATTCTGTTCGTACTGCCGTTGTTAAAGGCAAGACTAAGCGCACTCGTTTCGGTATGGGCCAACGCTCAGACTGGAAAAAGGCTTACGTCAGCCTGGAGCAGGGTCAGGAAATTGACTTTGCGGACGCGGAATAAGGAGTTAAAGGATGGCCGTAATTAAGTGCAAGCCGACTTCTCCGGGTCGCCGCTTCGTAGTCAAGGTTGTTAACCCTGACCTGCACAAGGGACGCCCTCACGCGCCCCTGCTCGAGAAGAAGAGCAAATCCGGTGGTCGTAACAATGCTGGCCGCATCACTACCCGTCATCGTGGTGGTGGTCACAAGCAGCATTACCGTATCGTAGACTTCCGTCGCAACAAGGATGGCATTCCAGCTGTCGTTGAGCGTCTGGAATACGATCCGAACCGTACCGCGCACATCGCCCTGCTGAAGTACATGGACGGTGAGCGTCGTTACATTATCGCACCTAAAGGTGTAAAGGCCGGTGACGAGCTTTACTCCGGTGTTGATGCCCCTATCAAGGCGGGTAACACATTGCCTCTGCGCAATATCCCCCAGGGTTCCATCGTACACTGTGTAGAACTCAAGCCTGGCAAAGGCGCGCAGATGATTCGCAGTGCTGGCGGTTCCGCTCAGCTGGTAGCCCGTGACGGTGCCTACGTAACCCTGCGTCTGCGTTCCGGTGAAATGCGTAAAGTTCTGGCTGACTGTCGTGCCACTCTGGGTGAAGTCTGCAACAGTGAGCACAATCTGCGCTCCCTGGGTAAGGCTGGTGCCAAGCGCTGGCGCGGTGTTCGTCCGACCGTTCGTGGTGTTGCCATGAACCCGGTAGATCACCCGCATGGTGGTGGTGAAGGTCGTACTTCCGGTGGTCGTCATCCTGTGACGCCATGGGGTGTTCCGACCAAGGGTCGCAAGACTCGCTCCAACAAGCGTACGGACAAAATGATCGTACGTCGTCGCAGCGCGAAGTAAGCCTAGAGAGAGGATACGACAGTGCCACGTTCTTTGAAAAAAGGCCCATTTATCGACCTTCCCCTGTTGAAGAAAGTCGAAAATGCGGCTGATAGCGGCAACAAGCGTCCGATCAAGACCTGGTCCCGCCGCTCCATGATTATCCCAACTATGGTTGGTCTGACTATCGCCGTTCACAACGGTCGTCAGCACGTCCCTGTTTTCGTTACTGAAGACATGGTCGGTCACAAGCTGGGTGAGTTTGCAGCCACACGTACTTATCGTGGTCACGCTGCAGACAAGAAGGCCAAGAAGCGCTAAGAGGGTTAGAGATGAAAGAAGTAGCTGCTATCCATAAAGGCGCTCGCATTTCTGCCCAGAAAGCGCGTCTGGTCGCCGACCAGGTTCGCGGTAAGGCAGTTAGCGAAGCCTTGGACCTGCTGGCCTTCAGCCCGAAAAAGGCTGCTGAGCTGGTTAAGAAGGTTCTGGAATCTGCTATTGCTAATGCAGAGCACAACGAAGGTATGGACATCGATGAGCTGACAGTCTCCTCCATCTTTGTAGATGAAGGTATGACTATGAAGCGTATTCGTCCCCGTGCCAAAGGCCGCGCTGATCGCATTCTGAAGCGGTCTTGCCATATCACGGTCAAGGTTGCAGAGGTCTAAGGAGCGATCACATGGGTCAAAAAGTACATCCTACCGGGATCCGACTGGGCATTGTAAAGCCTCACAGGTCTGTATGGTTTGCTGATGGTCAGGCATACGCTGACAAGCTGATCTCCGATCTGGAAGTTCGTGATTTCATTGAGAAGAAGCTAAAGAACGCTTCTATCAGCCGCGTTGACATTCAGCGTCCGGCTCAGAGCGCTCGCGTTACCATTCACACTGCCCGTCCAGGCATCGTGATCGGTAAGAAAGGCGAAGATGTTGAGAAGCTGCGTCAGGCAGTGACCAAGATGATGGGCGTACCTGTCCACATCAACATCGAAGAGGTTCGCAAGCCGGAACTCGACGCCATGCTGGTTGCCCAGTCTATCGCTGGTCAGCTGGAGCGTCGTGTGATGTTCCGTCGCGCAATGAAGCGTTCCGTTCAGAATGCCATGCGTCTGGGCGCTAAAGGTATCAAGGTGCAGATCGGCGGTCGTCTCGGCGGCGCTGAAATCGCCCGTACCGAATGGTACCGTGAGGGTCGCGTGCCACTGCACACTCTACGTGCAGACATCGATTACGCTAACTACGAAGCCAAGACTACCTACGGTATTCTGGGTGTCAAAGTTTGGATCTTCAAAGGCGAAGTGATTGGCGGAATGGCAGCTGTTGAACAGCAGGCCAAAGAGCCAGCGAAGCGTCCTAAGAAGAGACAGCCTAAGAAGTAAGGAGCGCGGTAATGTTACAGCCCAAGCGTACGAAATTTCGTAAGCAGCAAAAGGGTCGCAACCGCGGCCTGGCACACCGCGGCTCCAAGGTTAGCTTCGGTGAATACGCATTGAAGGCAACTGGTCGTGGACGTATAACTGCTCGCCAGATTGAAGCAGCTCGTCGTGCCATGACTCGTCACATCAAACGTGGTGGTAAGATTTGGATTCGCGTCTTCCCTGACAAGCCTATCTCCAAGAAGCCTCTTGAGGTTCGTATGGGTAAAGGTAAGGGTAGCGTCGAGTACTGGGTAGCACAGATCCAGCCGGGTCGTGTCCTGTACGAGATGGAAGGTGTTTCCGAAGAACTGGCTCGTGAGGCATTTGCTCTGGCTGCGGCCAAGCTGCCTGTGGAGACCGCCTTCGTTAAACGGAGCGTGATGTGATGAGTGCTGCTGAATTGCGTGAAAAGAATGTTGAACAGCTCAATGAAGAGCTGGTCAACCTGCTGCGGGATCAGTTCAACTTCCGCATGCAGAAAGCGACTGGTCAGCTGAATCAGAGTCATCTGCTGAAGCAAACCAAGCGCGACATTGCCCGTATCAAGACGGTGCTGAATGAGAAGGCAGGTATTTAACGATGGCTGAAGACAAGAAAGTCCGTACTCTGACCGGTAAGGTCGTGAGCGACAAGATGGACAAGACCGTCACTGTTCTTATTGAGCGCCGTGTTAAACATCCGCTGTACGGCAAAATCGTAAAGCGGTCCACCAAGTTGCATGCGCATGATGAGAACAATGACTGCCGTATGGGCGATATTGTGACCATCAAGGAAACCCGTCCGATGTCCAAGTCCAAGACATTCGAACTCGTTTCCATTGATGAGCGTGCTACTCAAATATAAGGCCACGGTGCCCTGGGTCTGAGTAGATCCGTCTGTCTGGGCAAGGCAGACAAACTGACAGCCGGTCATTATGACCGGTCTGTCGTACGAAGACCGGCGGGTACCCGTCTGCAGTTTGGGCTTGGAGAATAAGCATGATCCAGACAGAATCTCAACTCGAAGTAGCCGATAATTCCGGTGCGCGTCGAGTACAGTGTATCAAGGTGTTGGGTGGATCCCATCGCCGCTATGCCCACATCGGCGACATCATCAAAGTGTCCGTGAAGGAAGCGATTCCACGCGGCAAGGTCAAAAAAGGCCAGGTGATGAACGCTGTTGTGGTCCGCACCAGAAAAGGTGTTCGTCGTCCAGACGGTTCCCTGATCAAGTTCGATGGCAACGCTGCTGTTCTGCTGAACGCCAGTAACCAGCCTATCGGAACCCGTATCTTTGGGCCAGTGACTCGTGAATTGCGCGGTGAGCAGTTCATGAAGATCATTTCCCTGGCGCCAGAAGTACTGTAAGGGAGCAGGAAATGAAAAAGATCCGTCGTGATGACGAAGTCATCGTAATCGCAGGCAAGGACAAAGGTAAGCGCGGCAAAGTGCTAACCGTTCGTGCCGATGGCAAGCTGATTGTTTCTGGCATCAACATGATGAAGAAACACCAGAAGCCTAACCCAATGCTGGGTACCCCGGGTGGAATTGTAGAGAAGGAAGCTGCTATCCAGGCTTCCAACGTTGCGATCCTGAACACAGAAACCGACAAGGCTGACCGTGTTGGCTTCGCTGTCTCCGAAGATGGCAAGAAACAGCGTGTGTTCAAGTCTTCCGGCAAGCCGGTTGACGCATAACTCTGGGGAGCAAGTGTATAATGGCTGCTAACTTTAAAACTCAATATCGTGACGAGATCGTCGCCAAGCTGAAAGAAGAGCTGGGTCTGGCGAACGTTAACGAAGTACCACGCATCACTAAAATCACCCTGAACATGGGTGTGGGTGAAGCGATCGGTGACAAGAAAGTCATCGAGCACGCTGTTTCCGATATGGAAAAGATTGCTGGTCAAAAAGCAGTAGTAACCAAAGCTCGCAATTCTGTTGCTGGCTTCAAGGTTCGCGAAGGCTGGCCAATCGGTGTCAAGGTGACACTGCGTGACGAACGTATGTACGAATTCCTGGAGCGTCTGGTTGACATCGCTCTGCCTCGTGTCCGTGACTTCCGTGGCCTGAGCCCGAAGTCTTTCGACGGCCGTGGCAACTACAGCATGGGTGTCAAGGAACAGATCATCTTCCCGGAAGTTGACTACGATAAAATCGACACTCTGCGAGGACTGGACATTACCATGACCACCACCGCTACGAGTGATGACGAAGGCCGCGCCCTGCTGCGTGCTTTCAACTTCCCATTCCGTAACTGATACAGGTACGAGCTTATGGCAAAAGTATCCATGAAGCAGCGGGAGTTGAAGCGTCAGCGCACCGTTGCCAAGTATGCAGAGAAACGCGCCCAGCTGAAGGCAATCATCAACGACGTCAGCAAGTCCGAAGACGAGCGTTGGGAAGCCCAGGTAGCCCTGCAAAAGCTGCCACGTGACGCCAGTCCTGCCCGCCAGCGTAACCGCTGTCGTGTAACTGGTCGTCCTCACGGCTACCTGCGCAAGTTCGGTCTGAGCCGCATCAAGCTGCGTGAAGCAGCCATGCGTGGTGATGTGCCCGGTCTGGTTAAGGCCAGCTGGTAAGCGCGATTCATCTTCTGGAGAGATAGATAATGAGTATGCAGGACCCGTTAGCAGATATGCTAACTCGTATCCGTAATGCCCAGATGGCAGAGCACGCCTCTGTTGAAATGCCTGCTTCCAAGGTCAAGGCTGCTGTAGCCAAGGTCCTGAAAGAGGAAGGCTACATCACTGATTTTCGTGTTGAAGGCGAAGCCAAGGTTAGCCTTGTTATCGACCTGAAATACTATGAAGGCAAGCCGGTTATCGAAAACCTGAAGCGCGTAAGCCGTCCAGGTCTTCGTACTTACACTGGTAAAGAAGAGCTGCCAAAAGTAAATGGCGGCCTGGGAATTGCCATCGTCTCTACCAACAAAGGTGTAATGACCGATCGTGCTGCTCGTGCAGCCGGTGTTGGTGGCGAAATCCTTTGCACCGTGTTCTAAGGGAGGGTTGATATGTCTCGAGTAGCTAAAGCCCCAGTAGAAATCCCTGCCGGTGTAGAAGTAAAGCTGGACGGTCAGAGTGTTGCCGTCAAGGGTTCCAAGGGCAAACTGGAGCTGAACGTTCACGCGAACGTTGAAGTGAACCAGGAAGAAAACGTCCTGACTTTTGCCGCGCGTGACGGCGCCAAGCACTCCCGTGCTCTGGCCGGTACCACTCGCGCACTGGTCAACAACATGGTCACTGGCGTCTCCGCTGGCTTCGAAAAGAAGCTGCAGCTGGTTGGTGTTGGTTATCGTGCGCAGGCCAAGGGTAAAACCTTGAATCTGAACCTCGGCTTCTCCCATCCGGTTGACTACACGTTGCCGGAAGGTGTTACAGCGGAAACTCCAAGCCAGACTGAGATCCTGATTAAAGGTATCGACAAGCAGCTGGTAGGACAGGTTGCAGCGGAAATCCGCGAATTCCGTCGTCCTGAGCCTTACAAAGGTAAGGGTGTCCGCTACGCCGACGAACATGTTCGTCGTAAAGAAGCCAAGAAAAAGTAAGGTAGGGTGACATCATGATGGATAAGAACTCTGCTCGCCTGCGTCGTGCCCGTCGTGCACGGATGAAGATGCGTGAATTGGGCGCCAATCGCCTGAGCGTTCATCGCACACCGCGTCATATCTATGCGCAGGTGACTGCCCCCGAGGGCGACAAGGTGCTGGCTTCCGCCTCCACCGTTGAGAAGGAGCTTCGTGCTGAAGCTACCGGTAATGTTGATGCGGCTAAGAAAGTCGGCGCCCTGATTGCAGAGCGCGCCAAGGCTGCAGGCGTTGCCAAGGTCGCTTTCGATCGCTCCGGTTACAAATATCACGGTCGTGTCAAGGCTCTCGCCGATGCAGCCCGTGAAGCCGGTCTGGAATTCTGAGGGTAGGCATCATGGCGAAAGATGATCGTAAGCAACAAAACGACGAAGGCTTGATTGAAAAGCTGGTACAGGTAAACCGAGTAGCCAAAGTGGTGAAAGGTGGCCGTATCTTCGGTTTCACAGCCCTGACTGTCGTTGGTGATGGTAAAGGTAAAGTAGGCTTCGGTCGTGGCAAGGCGCGTGAAGTGCCGGTCGCTATCCAGAAGGCTATGGAATCTGCCCGTCGTAACATGATTCAGGTTGACCTGAACGGTGACACCCTGCAGTACCCTGTGAAAGCCCGTCACGGTGCTTCCAAGGTCTACATGCAGCCTGCTTCTGCGGGTACTGGTGTTATCGCCGGTGGTGCAATGCGTGCCGTGCTGGAAGTCGCTGGCGTACACAACGTACTGGCCAAGTGCTACGGTTCCACCAACCCTGTGAACGTTGTTTATGCAACCTTCAAGGGTCTGCGTGACATGCGTTCTCCTGACGACGTGGCTGCCAAGCGTGGCCTGTCTGTAGAAGACATGCTGGGGTAAGTCATGGCGAAGAAGATGATCAAAGTAACGCTCTTCAAGAGCACGAACGGTCGCCTCGAAAGCCATAAGGCTTGCGTCCGTGGCCTGGGTCTGCGTCGCATCAACCACACGGTTGAAGTGGAAGATACTCCTTCCGTTCGTGGCATGATCAACAAGGTATCTTACCTCGTTCGGGTCGAAGGAGAATAACATGCGTCTGAATACTCTGAGTCCTGCCGAAGGCAGTCGTAAAGAGCGCAAGCGCGTTGGCCGTGGTATCGGTTCTGGCCTGGGCAAGACTGGTGGCCGTGGTCACAAGGGTCTGAAGTCCCGCTCCGGCGGTTCTGTGAAGCCAGGTTTTGAAGGTGGTCAACAGCCACTGCAGCGTCGTCTGCCAAAGTACGGTTTTACTTCCCGTAAAGCCCGCTTCTCTGCCGAAGTTCGTCTGCACGAACTGGGAAAGGTTGAAGCTGATGTGATCGATCTGGCAGCCCTGAAAGCGGCTGACATCATCGGCACTGGCATCCTCCGCGCGAAAGTGGTACTGTCCGGCGAATTGACTAAAGCAGTAACACTGAAAGGCGTGTCGGTAACCAAGGGTGCCCGCGCTGCCATCGAAGCTGCTGGTGGTAAGATCGAGGACTAAATGGCTAAGACACTACCTGTTGGGAATCAAAGCGGGTTGGGCGAGCTTTGGGCTCGCTTAAAATTCGTATTTCTGGCGATCCTGGTATACCGGATCGGTGCTCACATCCCCGTGCCCGGCATCAACCCTGATGCCCTGGCCAGGATGTTCCAGCAAAATGAGGGAACCATTCTCGGGCTCTTCAACATGTTCTCCGGTGGTGCACTGGAGCGTATGTCGGTACTGGCCCTGGGGATCATGCCCTACATTTCGGCGTCCATCATCACTCAGTTGATGACCGTGGTCAGCCCGCAGCTGGAGCAACTGAAAAAGGAAGGTGAGTCCGGCCGTCGCAAGATCAGTCAGTATACTCGCTACCTGACAGTGATACTGGCGTGCATCCAGGGTATGGGTATGACCGTAGGTCTGGCCAACCAGGGTGTCGCGTTCAATCCTGACTTCAGCTTCTATCTGGTTGCTGTGTTTACCTTTGTTGCCGGTGCCGTCTTCATGATGTGGCTGGGCGAGCAGGTAACAGAAAGAGGGATTGGTAACGGTATCTCTATCCTGATTTTCGCAGGTATTGTCGCTGGTCTGCCTACAGCGATCGGGCGGTCTTTCGAGTCCGCCCGTCAGGGTGACATCAATATTCTGGCTCTACTGACCATCGCCATACTGGCGATCGCGATCATCGCGTTCGTCGTATTCATCGAGCGAGGACAGCGTCGCATCACCGTTAACTATGCCAAGCGTCAGCAAGGTCGTAAGGTGTTTGCAGCCCAGAGTAGTCATCTGCCGCTAAAAGTGAACATGGCCGGTGTTATCCCTGCCATCTTTGCCTCCAGCCTGCTGCTCTTCCCTGCCTCTATTGCGCAGTGGTTCGGACAGGGTGAAGGTATGGAATGGCTCCAGGATGTCGCCATGGCACTGGGTCCAGGTCAGCCGCTGAACATCATTCTGTTCTCGGCAGGCATCATCTTCTTCTGCTTCTTCTACACAGCCCTGGTCTTCAATCCGAAAGACGTGGCTGACAACCTGAAGAAGTCCGGCGCATTCATCCCGGGTATTCGTCCCGGTGAGCAGTCTGCCCGTTATATTGATGGTGTTCTGACTCGTCTGACCATGTTCGGCGCCATCTACATGACAGCAGTATGTCTGCTGCCCCAGTTCCTAGTAGTTTCGGCTAACGTACCGTTCTATCTTGGTGGCACCAGTCTGCTGATCGTAGTAGTGGTTGTAATGGATACCATGGCACAGGTTCAGTCCCACCTGATGTCTCACCAGTACGAGTCACTGCTGAAAAAATCCAATCTTAAGGGCTACGGTGGCGGTGGCCTGACCCGCTAACCCGGGTTTAGCTATCACCTAGTTCTGCGTCGATTGTGGAGTGAATAATGAAAGTACGTGCGTCAGTTAAGAGAATCTGCCGTAACTGCAAGATCATCAAGCGCAAGGGCACTGTCCGCGTGATCTGCGTTGAGCCACGTCACAAACAGCGTCAGGGTTAATCTGACCGCACTGTGACAAGGGGGTCTGGGGGGGAATTCCCGCCGACATAAGTCCTGATCCCTGAAGGCCTTAGGCAACTACAACCGCTCATGCGTATCGTGAGCGGTTGTATTTTATCGAAGAGGAGATTAGAATCTCCGCCTTTCGACCTGTTAGTTGTGTAAACATCTAACAACGGATCAGAAGTGATTGATCACTAATCAGTGTCTTCAGGTGCTGAGCGGTCCGACGTTATCTGCCTATAGATAGCGAGTAGATAGTCGCATTGGTCTGCGGACCATAGAATTCTACAGGCGAAAAATAGCCGTGAATCACTATCCAGCAACCTACCCGGTTGAGGGATAATTTACGGAGAGAACAAACGGAGACGATTGAATGGCCCGTATTGCTGGCGTCAACATTCCGGATAACAAACACGCTGTTATCTCGTTGACTTACATCTTCGGCATTGGCAAGCCTACTGCACAGCAGTTGTGTGAAGCCACTGGCGTAAAGCCGGAAGCCAAGATCGCTGATCTGAGCGAAGACCAGCTGGAAGCCCTGCGTGGTGAAGTTGCAAAACTTGACACCGAAGGTGACCTGCGTCGTGAAATCAGCATGAATATCAAGCGCCTCATGGACCTGGGTTGCTACCGTGGTATCCGCCACCGTCGCAGTCTGCCGGTTCGTGGACAGCGCTCCAAAACGAATGCGCGTACCCGCAAGGGACCTCGCAAGCCAATTCGTAAGTAAGTATTAAGTTAAGAATGGTTTGGCCCATTCTTATAAAACAGGATTTATTCTGATATGGCAAAGCCAGGTACTCGCTCACGTAAGAAGGTTAAAAAGACGGTTGTCGATGGGATTGCTCACATCCACGCCTCTTTTAACAACACTATCGTGACCATTACCGACCGCCAGGGTAATGCTCTGGCCTGGGCCACAGCAGGGGGCTCCGGCTTCCGTGGTTCTCGTAAGAGCACGCCGTTTGCTGCCCAGGTTGCAGCTGAGCGTGCAGGCAATGCAGCCGCTGAATACGGTCTGAAGAATCTGGATGTCTGCGTGAAAGGACCTGGTCCTGGCCGCGAATCCGCTGTACGCGCTCTGAACGCCTGTGGGTACAAGATCACTAACATCACTGATGTTACCCCGATCCCCCACAATGGTTGTCGTCCGCCCAAAAAGCGTCGTGTATAAGCAGGAGACGGTATAAATGGCTAGATATATTGGTCCAAAGTGCAAGCTGTCTCGTCGTGAGGGAACCGATCTCTTCCTGAAGAGTGGTGTTCGCCCCCTCGAGTCCAAGTGCAAGGCAGAGATTCCTCCCGGCCAGCATGGCCAGCGTCGTGGTCGCCTGTCCGACTACGGTGTTCAGCTTCGTGAAAAGCAGAAAGTTCGTCGTATTTACGGCGTACTGGAGAAGCAGTTCCGTAACTACTACAAGGATGCAGACCGTCTGAAGGGCGCAACAGGTTCAAACCTCTTGCAACTTCTCGAGTCTCGCCTTGATAATGTAGTGTACCGCATGGGATTCGGTTCCCCCCGTGCTGAAGCACGTCAGCTGGTAAGCCACAAAGCTATTCTGGTAAATGGCAAGACTGTTAACATCTCTTCGTACCAGGTTGTTCCGGGCGATGTGATTGCTATTCGTGAGAAGGCTCAGAACCAGCTGCGTATCAATGCAGCCCTTGAATTGGCTGCTCAACGCGGGTTTTCTACCTGGGTTGAAGTTGACGCCAAGAAAAAGGAAGGTACTTTCAAGGTGCTGCCCGAGCGGAGTGACCTTGCAGCCGATATCAACGAAAACTTGATCGTCGAGCTGTACTCCAAGTAAGGGACAGAACAGTTAGGTGGGGTGTAACATCCATGCAGAATTCGGTTACTGAATTTCTAACTCCTAGGCATATCGATGTCGAGGAAATTAGCCTGACACGCGCAAAGGTTACCCTGGAGCCGCTAGAACGTGGTTTTGGTCATACCCTGGGTAATGCCTTGCGTCGCATTCTTCTTTCTTCCATGCCCGGCTGTGCCGTGACGGAAGTGGAGATTGACGGTGTACAGCATGAATACAGCGCGATTGAGGGTGTGCAGGAGGACGTAATCGACATCCTGCTGAACCTGAAAGGTCTCGCCATTCGTATGAGTGGTCGTGACGAAGCAACCCTGACCCTGAGCAAAAAGGGCCCGGGCGTTGTTACAGCTGCGGATGTACAGTTGGATCACGATGTTGAAATCGTGAATCCAGAGCACGTGATTGCTCATCTGAACGACAAAGGCGACCTGAACATGAAGCTCAGGATTGCCCGTGGCCGCGGTTATGAGTCCGCTGACAGCCGTCGTCACGATGAAGAAGAGACCCGTGCTATTGGCCGTCTTCAGCTGGATGCTACCTATAGCCCCGTATACCGCGTCTCCTACGTCGTCGAAAGCGCCCGTGTTGAACAGCGCACCGACCTGGACAAGCTGGTTATCGACCTGGAAACCGATGGCACTCTGGATCCTGATGAGGCCATTCGCCGCGCTGCAACTATCCTGCAGCAACAGCTGGCGGTCTTCGTGGATCTGGAAGGTGAGGCTGAACCTGAGCCGGTGAAGGAAGAGGATGATGTAGATCCTATCCTGCTGCGCCCAGTGGATGACCTCGAGCTGACAGTACGTAGTGCTAACTGCCTGAAGGCAGAGAACATCTACTACATCGGTGATCTGATCCAGCGTACCGAGGTTGAGCTGCTCAAGACTCCAAACCTGGGCAAGAAGTCCCTGACCGAAATCAAGGACGTTCTGGCCTCCCGTGGTCTGAGTCTGGGTATGCGTCTGGATAACTGGCCTCCAGCCAGTTTGAAAGGCGACGACAAGATGTCTGCTTAAAAACAGCCATTCGCTCTTACGCCTCTACATGAAGGTGGAGGCGGGGCAAATGGTCGAATGAGGAAGTTTGTGCCATGCGTCATCGTAAAAGTGGCCGCAAGCTCAACCGGAACAGTTCTCATCGCAAGGCGATGTTCAAGAACATGACTGCTTCCCTGGTTGAGCACGAAGTAATTAAGACAACACTGCCAAAAGCTAAAGAGCTGCGCCGTGTTGCTGAACCGCTGATCACTCTGGCTAAAGAAGACAGCATAGCTAACCGTCGCCTGGCGTTCGATCGTCTCCGGAACAAGGCAACCGTTGGCAAGCTGTTCTCCGAGCTGGGTCCGCGTTTCAAAGAGCGTCCTGGTGGTTACATCCGCATCCTGAAGTGTGGATTCCGCAAAGGCGACAACGCTCCTATGGCTATCGTTGAGCTGCTGGATCGTCCAGTTGCTGCCGAAGCAGTAGAAGCAGAAGACTAAGTCTTCACGCTGAATAAAAAAAGCCGGGTTTTTACCCGGCTTTTTTTATTCCTGGAAAATACTGCGTGCCTCTATTGATGTCATCATTTTCAAGTTGAATGACCAGAGGGCCTCAACGAAGAGTGATAAGTCTTTTCTGCTTTAAACTGATCGAACGGATTCAACAGACTGGTGTCTATACTGGATACGTTCTGTTTTCGGGATCAGTGGAGGCCTATGTCTGATCAGAGCATTAGTGCCGAGAAGCAGTTGCAGAGCAAGAATGCAGCCGTTTGGTCGCAAAAAGATACCGGCTGGATGTTCAGCCATGTAGGTACCGGGATTGGCGCCGGGCTGCTCTACTTGCCCATCAGTGCCGGCGGCGGCGGCATCTGGCCTCTGCTGCTTATGTTTCTTGTTAGCGCCCCCATGGTCTTCCTGACTCATCGTGGGCTGACCCGCTTTTGCCTGTCAGCATCCCGACCTGACAGTGATATCAACCAGACAGTTCATGAGCACTTTGGCAGACGAGCAGCCAGCCTCCTGATGGTGATCTGCTTTTTTTCCATGTTCCCGGTACTGCTCCTCTACACCATAGGGATCACGAATGTCAGCATCAGCTATGTGAGTAATCAACTGAACTGGGCGGAGCCTTCAAGGCCACTTATTACTTTTTTGCTTGTCAGTGCCATGGTCGCCATGTTCTGTGGCAATGAGAAACGTTTGTTGCGGCTGATCACTGGGCTGGTGTTTCCATTGGCTGTGATTCTTCTGGGCATCAGTATTTATCTTATCCCCCGCTGGCAAATCGCTTTTATCCTTCAGCCAGTCAGTGTCGAGCATTGCCTGGAAACGTTCATCCTGGCATTGCCTGTACTGGTCTTTTCTTTCTACCATGCCCCTGTCTGCTCAGCCTTTGCGCGGTCATACCTCTCTGACTATCAAGAGATTCATACCTGCATTGCCAAGACCGACAGGATTCATTTTGTCAGCTCGATGCTGCTGCTGAGTGTGACACTCTTTTTTGTCCTGTCGTGTGTAATGACTATGACGCCTACGCAACTGCAGCTGGCCAGGCAGGATAATTTACCCATCCTGTCGGTGCTGGCAAACCAGACAAACAACACATTCTTTTCGACCCTTGCTCCGCTGATTGCGTTTACTGCCATCCTGACTTCTTTTTATGGTTTCTTTCTCGGAGTAGTAGAAGTGATGAATGGCCTGTTGAGCCAGGGCCTCAGAAAATTCAGACCCGGTCACGTATACAGCGCCAGTCATGTGCGTCGTATCAGTTTGATGGGACTGGCAGTCAGTTGCTGGATTGCTGGCGTAGGGGACTGGAGTGTGCTGGCCATGATGGAGGCTGTTGTGGCGCCGATGATGGCCGTAGTTCTGTTTTTTCTACCTGTCATGGCGGTTTATCGTATCGATTGCCTGAAGCGATACAGAAGGCGAAAAGCGGATGCTTTTGTGGTTGTTGTGGGACTTATAGTGGTCACAGGGTTTCTATGGTCGCTGATTTTGTAATGGAGCACACAGTCTGACGGTGTTTCTGTCATCACTGCATATCCCGGTAACTGCTCCTGCGTTACCAGGGTATACCCCTATACATAAAAAAAACCGGGTCCCCTCAAACCCGGATTCTTTACAGGATGGCTGTGTGAATGTTCCCGCTTGTATTCTTATATCCCTGCTCTGGGGGTGTATGAAAGGTCTGGAGTGACGTTGATCAAGCTGACTTATTGTTGGAAACCTGTCTGCGTCTATCTGCTCCCACGTGTTCTACTCTACGTGAAATTACCTATGAGATAGTTGACCTAAATCAATAAGTTGTCGGAAAGTACGTAGTTTGGCTGCAAGTGTATTCAGCTTGATCACAGGTGAGCAAAGCTTTGGACTGCCAAAGCATCTGCAGTCGACGTTTGTAAAACAAGGCTGAGAAATAGTCGTCAGTAATCGTCTAAATCAAGAGTTTTAGATTGACCAGCTGAATAAGAAAAATATAAGATGACGGGAGAACGACCGTTCGTTCGGTAATAATAAAAAAGAGTCAACAGATCATGCGCAAACTTATCCGGCCCTGTCTGGGACCTGTCAGTTGCAGCCTGGCGATCATGCTGGGCGTTCAATCGGTCTATGCCCTGGACTTCTCCCAGGGGGAGCTTGAAGGCCGTTTCACTTCTCAACTCAGTATCGGCGCCAGCTGGAGCACCGAGAACCCAGATAAATCCCTGCTTGCCATAGCCAATGGCGGTACTGGCTTCAGCAGTACCGGCGACGACGGCAAACAGAACTTTAAAAAAAACGACAGCTTCTCTGAAATCTTCAAAGGTGTTCATGAACTGTCACTGAGCTACCGCAACTATGGAGCTTTCCTCAGGGGCAAATACTGGTATGACCGTCGTCTGAAAGACGGCAATGTCAGGCACGGTAATGTGGTCTCGGGCTATGGGGATTCGAGAAACAGTAAGAAGCTGGATGACAGCAAGTTTGACGACCTGGCGAAATTTTCTGGTGCAGAGATTCTTGACGCCTATGTTTACGGCGAATTTGAAGCTGGCGACGTATTGATGGACCTTCGCCTGGGTCGACAGGTGGTGAGCTGGGGAGAAAGCACCTTTATCCGTGATGGTATCAATGCCATCAACCCTGTGGATCTCAACGCCTTCCGTCGTCCAGGAGCAGAGGTTAAGGAAGGCCTGCTGCCGGTCAATATGGTCTTTGGTAATTTCAGCCTGACCGAGAACCTTACCATGGAAGCTTTCTACCAGCTGAAGTGGGAGAAGACCGTTATTGATGGTTGCGGGACTTTCTTCTCTGGTACCGATGTTGTGGCAACCGGCTGCGACAAGTTAACCCTGAGCGGCGCAGCGCTTTCTGATAAGGATGCACTGGCAGAACCAGATGGCCGGGGATACATGAGCAGGGTTGGTGATCGTGATGCCAAAGACTCTGGGCAGTATGGTATCGCCCTGCGCTATTTCTCACCTGAACTAAATGACACCGAGTTTGGTCTTTACCATATCAACTACCACAGCCGTCTGCCTGTCTTTGGTGGGATAGTCTCTAACGCTGCCGAGGGCACCCCAGGTGTCTATTACATGGACTTCCCTGAAGACATCAAACTGTATGGAGTCAGCTTCAGTACTTCTGCCGGGGACTACTCCATTGCCGGTGAAATCAGCCACCGTCCAGAACAGCCTGTATCCATCAATACCACGGATCTGCTGATTGGAGCACTGACAAGTGGTACCTTGGGGCACCTCAGTCACAGGCTGGAAGCCGGTAAGCAGTTCATTGGCTATGACCGAAAGCCGGTTACCCAGGCACAGGTCACGGTAACACGCTTTATCGACCAGGTAATGGGCGCCAGCCGTCTGGTTCTGCTGGGTGAGATAGGTTACTCCCATGTGGGTGAATTGCCTGACAAAAGTGAAGTCCGCTACGGCCGGGCGCCTGTTTTTGGCATAGGTAAGGGCTGTAACCCTGATAATGATCTTTTCAGTCCTGCTGCAGGTCATGACTGTACCGACAACGGCTATGTCACCAGCGATGCCTGGGGCTACCGCATGCTGGCGGCACTGAACTACAGCAATGTGATTTCCGGGGTTAACCTCACTCCAAAAGTCGCCTTTGCGCACGATGTGAGTGGCAACTCTGCTACTGGCGTATTCCTGGAAGACCGTCAGGCCCTGAGCTTCAGCCTGGGTGCTGATTACCTCAATACCTATACCGCCAGCCTGTCCTACAGCACTTTCTGGGGTGGTAAATACAACACCGGTAAGGACCGTGACTTCGCGTCTCTCAGCGTTGGCGTGAGTTTCTAAGGGAGTACTGAGAAATGAACACTATGAACAAATGGCTTTTCAATATTGGCTGTATATCTCTGCTGTCTCTGTCGTCCTCAGTCAGCATGGCGAAAGTCAGTGAGCAGCAGGCAGCCCAGATAGGCAAGACACTGACGCCGGTAGGGGCTGAACGCGCTGGCAATGCAGCCGGAACCATTCCTGCCTGGGACGGCAAGGTGGTTGAAACCATGGATGAAGCCGGGTTCCTTAAAAATCCGTTCCAGGAAGATAAACCTCTCTATGAGGTTACCAGCAAGAACGTCGATCAGTATGCCGATGTCCTGACCGAAGGTCATAAGGAGCTGTTCAAGGCGTTTCCTGACAGCTACAAAATGCCGGTTTATGTCACCCGGAGAACAGGAACCTATTCACAGGAGCTGTATGACAAGGTCAAAGTAGATGCGGTCAATGCTGAACTGGGCAATGAGGGTAACGGAGTCGTGAATTTCACGGGTAATGTGCCTTTCCCTCTGCCCGCTGATGGTCTTGAGGTCTACTGGAACCATATCAACCGCTACAAGGGCGGCAGCATGCAGTGGGGCAGTATTCTGGCGCCGGTACAAACCAACGGCAACTATACCCTGATCAAGGTAGAAGACAAACTGGTCTGGCCCGATTACCTTCTGGACAGCGACACGGCCAAGTCGGATAACCTGCTGTACTACTACACACGTAAGGTCACAGCTCCTGCCCGCATGACTGGTAATGTGCAACTGGTCAGGGAGCCTCTGGATCACATCAAGGAACCACGTGGCGCCTGGGTATATAATGCCGGCCAGCGTCGTGTAAGAAGGGCGCCAACTATCGCCTATGATGGGCCAGCCTTTGCCTCTGAAGGTATGAGGACATCGGACAACATTGATATGTTCAATGGCGCTCCGGATCGCTACAACATGAAGCTGCTGGGCAAGAAAGAGATGCTGGTGCCCTACAATGCCTTCCAGGTAGCGTCCAGGGAGCTGAAGTATGACGATATCATCAAGAAGGGCCATATCAACCAGGATCATGCCCGCTATGAGTTGCACAGGGTATGGGTTGTTGAAGCTACGCTGAAAGAAGGTGAGCGACATATTTATGCCAAGCGTGTCTTCTATGTCGACGAAGACACCTGGCAGATAGTCCATACTGACCATTACGATAACCGCGGCAACCTGTGGCGGATTGGTGAGGGGCATACCGCCTTTTTCAGCAAGCCGATGATGAGCTGGTACTCTCTCGGAACCCTTTATGACTTGACTGCGAGGCGCTATTTCGTCGACTGGCTGATGAACGAAGAGCCGAAGCCAATCGATTTCTCCCGTACCGCCAAAAGTCGTGACTTTACACCTTCCTCTCTGCGCCGAGCCGGGCGCTGATGCATCTGGGGGCCTGTTCTCGGTAAGGCTCCCAGCCCTGCTGCCTTGTTGTTGCGGGGCGTAATATTTTCTCTGTTCTCCTGCCAGCCTGTCGTCAACCTGGAGGCAGGCCAGTCTTTTTCAGGTCAGCCACCTCGCCCTCAAAGCGATCATTCCACACAAACATTTAAAGAAGAAGTTGCAAACCAGGCAGCCCGTTCTAAAGTTCAACCTGAACCGGCATTTTTCTGAAATGCCTCCTGAGTATATAAGGCCATAGTAGTCTTAAACCCACCACTTACTGCAGCTCTTGTCATCTCCAGTCTTTCGAGCACCTACACCACTAGTGGCGAGTCAGGAAAACGCTCTATGAGAGTCACCAAGACATTTACCCTTGCCTCAATGGCTATCACTGGTTTTCTTTCCATCTCTAATCTTCTGGCAGCTGAGGATGGAACACTGGGTCTAACGAGTACTGGCAATTTCAGAATCACCTTAACGATTAATATGAAATACAGAGTGTCCAAACTGAAGGATATTAATGTCACGAAAGATTTACCCACAACCCCAACGGACAATCTGCAGATAGGGAACAGCCCTTTCTGCATATACACTAACGACCCGAGCAAGAAGTTTGCCTTGACGCTGAGCGGCCTGAATAATGAAGGCCAGGACGCAAAAGGCTTTTTTCTGTTTAAGAGCGGAGGGGGAGTTGAAGACAAGATTGCCTATTCGGTCAAGGTTACTCTTGCTGAACAAACGTTGAGCCCTGGTCTCAATACGCTAACTCCCATGAGCGGAGCCAACAACGAGACCGAAGACTGCGTTTCTGGCACTGGTGGAAATGGTTCGGTAGAACTCAGCATGTCACCTGGAGAGTATCGGAAAGCCAGTCCAAACACCCCGTATTATGGCGGACTGCAGTTAGTGGTCAGTGCACAGTGACGTAGAGCCGCTTTTTCTGGAATTTACGCCGACCTGGCTATTCTCGGTCAGGCTCCTAGTCCATGCCCTTTCAAAAGAAACTCCCTATGCTACGGCAGGAAAAAAATCGATCACTGTGCTGTCTTTTGCTGGCCTGGGTTGGCTTCTGTGTCCCCCTGGGTCATGCTGAGTACAGAATAGAAGGCCTCGATGACAAGATCATCGATATCCAGGTGCCTGACGGGATTTACTCAGGTAACGGTGTCTTCTATGGCGAGCAGGATTATTATGTCATCGCCTTTGATGACGCTACCAACGAGCGCCAGCCCTATAGAGTCACTCCAATCAGCCAGCGGGGGGATTTTCGCTTAAGAAATGATGGCAGCGCCCAGCCCCCCCGCTGGCATTTGCCCTTCACCTTCAAATGGCAGGGTGGAACCCGGGTCGATGGCGGCCCCGGAGCCTATGAAGAGCTTCGCAATGGTGGAACCTCCAGCGCGTATTTGGGCGGATTGTCCCGTAGCGATACCCACTACTCCAGGGCGAAAATCCGCGTGGAAGTCCGCGAGAACGACCTGGCGGAGAGTTGGCGGGCTGGAGTTTATCAATCGACGATTACCCTGAGTGATGCATCCACCGGCAGTATCAGTGGCACATTCACTGTCAGGGTGCGAATCAGTCCGGCGACACTGGTTTCCGGGCTCAGGGACTTGGATCTGGGCACCTGGTCCGGTGCTGGCAGCCCTCAGGCCGAAGAGAGTTTCTGCGTTTTTGCCAGAAGCCTCTTTTCACCTTCCCTTTATAACATTGAAGCCAGGGGAAGTGGTGCTGGTGGAGCCTATGTTCTGGTGGAGCCCTCAGGAAAGGCAATCCCTTATCAGCTGGAACTGTCAGTCAACCCTGCAGGCTTCCAGTCAGCAACGCCGGGACAAATCATTAACAGTGGCGCTGGCTCGGAAGAGTTTGACTGCCGTTCTGCCGACGCCAGCAAAGCCCGGCTGAGAATAATAGTCAAAGAGTCTGACCTGGCGTCCGCCCGTGCAGGTGCTTACACCGGAACCCTCCATCTGACCGTTAGTATCCCATGATCTGTGCTCTCCTATTCGGGCTAGTTGGCTTCTGATGGAACAACTGGATTTATGCCAATAACGCGCAGATTCAGAGGCAGGCTGTACGGGTTACTGATGTCAGTGCTGGCCTGCGCTTTTGTTGTCGGTGGTGGACAGGCTGCCGATGCTGAGCAGGCTCCTGAGTATCTTGCGCTTGATCACCCGCCCCCGGGGTTTGAACAGTTAGCCCGCCCACAAAAAACGTTAGTAGACGTCTATTACGGTGATCGCTTTCTGCTGAGCACGCTGGCTACTTACACGCCTACAGGCATAGAGCTTGAGAATCCGGATACAGTGGTGAAGCTGATCAGTGATATTCGCCAGCCTGAGGTTATTAGCAAAGCTCTGTCTGACGTGTTGCCGACAAACACCGAGTTTTTGTGCGACACCCCTTCCCGGGTTGATTGTGGAACCCTGGAGCCGGAAGTGGCGGGCGTCTTGTTTGATGAATCGCGCTTCCGACTGGATCTGTTCATCAACCGTCGTTTTCTTGAGCTGCATCCCTTTTCCCATGGCAAGTATCTGCCGTCATCAGACTCAGATCTGGCCTTGTTACAGAATTTCAGTGGACTGTTATCCGGGACAGAACCTGAATCAGGGGGCTTCAGTAGCAACTACACCCTTTATGGTCACAGCTTTTTCTCCAGAGGGGAAAATCATCTTGAGTTTGGCTGGGATTTATCGAGGGACAGGCGGATGTCAGTCAATACGCTATTGGCGGAGCGCGAGTATGAAGGCGCCTGCTACCGGCTTGGGCTGATCAGAAGCTCGGGGTTCGGACTGACATTCAGCCCTTCTCAGACACTTCTCGGTGGCTACTGGGCCAACTCAGAAAACACCCGCATCGACCAGTCCTTAACTCAGGGAACCCCTCTGATTGTTTTTCTTCCAGTACGAGGACGGGTCGATATTTTAAAGGATGGGCGCTTGATCGCCAGCTTCAGTCAGGAGGCCGGTAACCAGCAACTGGACACTTCCGGTTTTCCCATGGGGGCCTACGATCTGGTGGTGCAGGTCAGAAATGAGTCCGGGGGGCTCATCAGTGAGGAAACCCGATTTTTCGCCAAGCAATTGCAGCTGCCACCGGAACAGGAGTTGCAGTATTTTGTCGAAGCAGGCCAGGTCACAGAAACGACCGAGAGTCAGGTTCTGCCTGAACTCAAATCAGACTTCCTTTTTCGAGGCGGCATAAACTACAGACTGCTGGATAACATGGCGGGAACCCTGTCAGCCGCTGCAAGCCAGAGGCAGGCTCTTCTGGAGGGCGGGGTTTTCTATCTGCACCCATACTTTGAGCTGTCGCCGGGACTGATGATCTCAAGTCATCAGCACTATGGCCTTCGACTGAACGCTCAGGCTCAATGGCAGGCATTGTCCGCTTACCTGAGTTATCTGCAATTCTGGCGCGACCACCCGGAACAAAACAGAGATGCGTTTTTCCTGCCGAATGAGGCTTTCCGGCAGTTATCCCTGAGCGTCAACTGCCCGCTAAAAGCCGGTCATCTGTACGCCAGGTTCAATAACAGCGACCGTAATCAGCAGTCTGAAGATCGTTACAGCCTGGGGTACCGCCTGACAATATTCCGGGACATTAGCAATTCCGTTGAACTCAGGCTGGATTACTCCTTTGCAGATAGCTTTTCAGGTAGCAACCAGACAGGTCTGGCGGCCATTGAGTGGCGTTTTGACAGCAGGAGGCAGAGCGGCAACTGGCGTTATCAGGTAACACCAGAGTATTACCATGATCAAAGCGGGAACAATCCGGGGCAGGGCAGCCGTCTTCGGGTCGCTGCCGACTATGACAACCTGGGCCTTTCCGGTGCCCTGTTTGAAGCCAGGACCGAGGCTGAGAAGAGCGCCGACAGGCACTCTCTCGGGGGAAGAATGCGATATCTGTCCCATTATGGCCAGGCGGGTATTGACGTCCGTCATGTTGAAGCGAAAACAGGTCAGTCAACCGGTTATTCCGCCAACTTCGCCACCAGTATCATTACAAATGGGCAACTTACAACCTTTGGTGGCAACACTATTGAGAACAGCACGCTTGCTGTAGAGGTAAGCGGTGTGCAGGATAACCATAGATTTGACGTCTATGTAAACGGTTACCGTCGCGACTATGTCTCTGCTCAGGCACCTTCCCTGATCAACCTGCCAGCCTACCATACCTACCATGTCTCTCTTCAACCCACAGGAGAGGCTGTCTATGCCCTGGATGAGAATGAACGCAGGGTTACGCTATACCCGGGCAATGTCGTCAGTCTGAAATACCAGGTCAAACTGATGATCGTTGTTTTTGGCAGGGTATGGGATGAGCAGGGAAAGATCATCCAGAACGCCGCTATTGAAGGAGCGCGGGGGGTTGCAGTCAGTGATCAATATGGACTGTTCCAGGCTGAAGTACTGGTCGGTACCCATCACCTGCTGGTTGAAGCTGACAACAGGCGTTGTCATCTGGATCTGGAAGGCATGGAGCCAGGCCAGCCCTTTGTCAATCTTGGCGACATCGTCTGCAAAACACCATAAAGCGTGAGATTCCACTGGCTTTGGGACTGTAATGCTGTCCAATTAATGGTCATTTTTTTACCCTTGGCTGATCAGCATCAATGGTTCCCGGCAAAGACACTATGAACCTGACCTGAACATTATTAAAACAATCAAAAGTTTCAACAAAAGTTATCTACTTTTCCGAATACATCCACCAGACAATAGAGCTGTAATGCACAGACATATAAGGGCTGGCCTTTTGTTTTTTCTGCTTCCTGCTATAGCTTTTTCAGGGAGTCAGATTACCCTGCTGGATACAGAGCAATTGGCGCGCCTGGTCAACAGCACAGGTTACACAACCCCCCTCTCAGATAGAGGACCAGCATCATCAATACGAACTGTATGTACCGGTGGATTTGATAACTTTCCCGGCGATCATCACGGCTGGGGAAGCACGCCGGCTATGCCAGTCTTTATGATGGCCGCTGGCCTGAATTCACAAGGCAAAGCGCCTTCCGGTTCTACCTCCAGCACTTCATCAACCTCCAGCATGATAAGCCTCTTTAAATGTCTGTTCGGATGGCTAACCGGAGGACTCATCACTGCAGGGCAGGGGAATGATCCACCCGATGAACAGAACCGGGATCAGAATAACGGTCAAACTGCGGCAGAGCTCGAAGCATTCCGTGAGATGCTGGAAGAAATAGATGAACTTCTGATTGAGAGCCAGCATAGTATTGCTCTGGTGACTGACATGGATGGCACCATCCTGCCCCATGACTTTGTGTCTGGTTCTGAGCTCAGACGACTCTTCACTGAGCATGTCAGTAAATGGCAAGCGTCAGGAAAATTTCTGCTGATCATTGTCACACGGGCAGAAATCCGCTCTGCCACCGACCATTACTTCAATCGGAATGATTTGCCAGAACCTGACGTTCTGATATCAGCTCCAAAAGGAACAAGCAGTACCGTTCGTTTGCATGTACACCCGGACAGCCATCTTGTTCTCGCTGCTTTGCCTGAAATTGTCGCAAGCCACCCGCTGGTCGAAACCGGGGAGAACCAGATAAACATCAGATACATTGGCCAGTTCTCAAACGATATGGCTGGAAGCGACTTCAAGATAGAAAATACCAAACGCTCTCTTATAGCCTGTCTATTCAAACTGATATCTCTGGATAATTATATTGTTGTTGCAGCAGGCGATACGACGGATGACCAGGGCCTGCTTCAATCAGAAAGAGGTGAAGGAAATTACAGAGTATTCTTGGGCATAGCAGTGGCTAATGCAAAGGAAAACCTGAAAGGGGTTCTGCGAGGAACGAGTAATATACATTTAAGCAGATACCCCTGCCTGTTTGGGGTTGTGGATGGACTGCTTTTGGCTTTGAATAAATTGATTCAGGAGGAAAGAGAAGTTGAGAATTAACAGTAGGAAGTAGGAAGTAGGAAGTAGGAAGTAGGAGGTTAAAGCGTGCCCATGAGTGAGTTAGCAAACTACGCTTTTCTATCTGGCGCGGTTTAGTCAGAAAATCTGCCGACGCTCCTTATGGCCGTCGAAATACCAGTATTCGACTTCGCCATTCTTTCCTGGCAACTCCAGCGTTCGATTTTGTCCGGTATAGAGCCTTATTCCCTGTTCAAGCTCTGTACACTGACGCTGGCTTTTCTGGCCCAGGCAGAATTGACCGTTCAACAGCATCACATTGCTATTGCCCTGATTAGTCAGCGTGATCGTTGTCCCCTGGCGGCTTGCAACCAGTTTATACTGTGGTTGCAACGGCCTCACAAACACCAGTACCTCATAGCTGATCACCACTGCGACGGTATTCGGGCGAAGCCTTTGTGAACCTGGCACAGGGCTGAAAGTGACTCTGTAAACGGCCTCCCTGTCACTGGGCGTTTCCAGGTTCACCAGTCGTACCGCTTTTCTCCCACGGGGTGCGATAACGGATCTCTTCGGAGCAACCAGAAACTTCAGTTCCGCCGGGTCTGTGATGGGTACCTGCTTCTCATCTTTCAAGCCGGGACTAAGAACTTTCTTGACCACTGTGTCAAGGTACAGGGGCTGATCTTCCCGATTCGAGACTACGACATCCTGTCGCCTGGCACCGTTAGGCTCAAAATAGACAATCATTCGGTCGACGACCATGGGCGACGCCATACCGGTGCTGGTTATCACAGACAACAGCAGTAGTACGCTGGTGGTGAACCTCTTCAAGATCTGCCCAGCCTCTACAGGCTGCCTCTTTTAATGCGACGACAATGACATTGTATACAAGATAATGATCATGCGACTGTAAAGATTGCCAGAGAGGAGGAGCATGGGAGCGAGGCCTGGCCGTACTCCCAAGTGACAGGCTCTCAGTGGCTATCTCTCAGAAGAACCACTTCAGGCCAATTTCAGCCTTGAGGCTTTTGTCCTGTTTTATGCCGTTGAACTTGCTGCTGTTGTATTCCAGCTTTGTCATCAGCCACTGAGAGCGGCTTTCTTTCAAAGGTGCATTGAACATCAGGCTGTAAGTGATGGAATCCAGGTCCACTTCTTTACCGCTGACACTGAAGTACTCAGGCCAGGCCTGAATGAAGGCACCAGAGTCGCCCACTGGAACGGTGGCAAAGAGGTTCAGCATTACCCCATCTACAGAATCACCATTGATGCTGCCACTGGCATAAGCCACGTTAGGGAACAGCATGGTCTTGCCGCCGGTATATTCCGGGTTGATCAGGCCAATAGTGCCCAGGGAAAGCAGCTGGGCGTCTTTCTGGCCTTTGATGTTGTGATGGATGTAGTCCACGCTGCCACCAATACGTGGCATCAGGGCGTTATTCATGGCGTGAACCTGGAAGTATTGTGCACGGCCATTTTTGTAGTCCAGGCCAAACTTGTCGGAGGCACTGTCGCTGCGGTCACCCCAGTTCGCCTCTACAAAACCGGCAAACTGGATATCTTCTGACCAGGCGCCGGTGAACATCGCAGACGTGCGAAGATCTGCATCGGAAGTGACAAATACAGCGGCCTGAGTATAAACCCGGGTCAGGTCAGAAGGGTCAATAACCTCCTGGTCGCTGGATTGTTGAGAAAAGGCAGGCAAAGAGAGAGCGCCTGCCAACAGGGTGGCGGCAAAGGCAAATTTTTTCATGTTGGAAATGACTGAGAAAATGCGTTGGTAAACCTGGGAGCCTCGGTC
The DNA here is from genome assembly GCA_051008495.1 of Endozoicomonas sp. GTDB lineage: Bacteria > Pseudomonadota > Gammaproteobacteria > Pseudomonadales > Endozoicomonadaceae > Endozoicomonas_A. The sequence goes on from JBPCXN010000159.1 coordinate 31,691, forward strand.
AGACTCCCAGGGCAAGAAGAGGTTTTTGCCCCAGGGTTGAGAATGGCGCTAAAGCCGATTAACCGCTAATACGATACTGAGCCATTACACCGTCACGTTTTTGCAGTCGATCGGTGATATTGCCGAACAGGTCATCCTTATCTGCAGCTATGCTGTAGTTTTTCCCATTGTTGAGCTCTTCGAAGTCCACGTAATAGTGTGTGTAGGTGTCTTCGAACTGGTAGCGAACCTGCATGGTTTTCTGGTCAAGGTTGTAAGCCAGAGAGTAGATGGTGGCATAACCCGCCATCTGGCCATTGACCTCACGGTTGGCGGCATCCATTGGCACCTTGTACATAGCACTGTCAGTCTTGGCCAGTCCATTGGTGTAGCTGGTTGGCTCGGTGAGTTGTTGGCGCATGTACTGGTTCCAGATAAAGCGCTGATCAGAGCTGACATTGCCAGGCAGCTCGAAGGTTCCCCTGTAATCCGATTCTGTTTTCGGTTTAGCCGCTTCCCAGTTATCCAGGTGCTCCTGGTATGTCGGGCTATTGGTCATCACGGTGTATTCCTTGCCGTGATAGACCTGCCATTTGCCATCAATGAATTGCAGGATAGCGGAATCGCCGCTGGCGTCCTGCAGGGAGTAGTGTCCCTTCATGGCAATCCCGTTATGTTCAAACTGCTGAACCTGAAGGGAGTCAATGTTTTCCAGAGCTTCTTCAACAGTGGCAAAACTGTCCAGCAGATAGGCGATCAGACGGGCGTTTTGAACCTGCTTCTTATTGTTGTCTTTTTCTCCTGGTGCTTCTTCGTCCAGAAACAAGGCGTTGGCGGAAAAGCCTGTTTCGTTAAAGCCATCTACCAGGCCGACGCCGTATAAAGATACGCCAATGGATGAATATTTGGAGGTCCACTCCAGGGCGTTATCGCCGTCATAGCCACGATAGCTCTGGCCTTTGGCCCGCACATCGATGGTAGGGTGGTTGGGTTCCAGCCAGTCCATGGTGCGACCAACAAAAACGCCGTGATCCTGGGTTTCCCACAAGACTCTGGTGCAGGCAGAAGCTGTGTCTGTAATACCTGTGAGAACTGTTGCCACAGAAGCGGCGAGAAGCAGTTTTTTCCCGAAGTGCATCATGACCGAACCTTTGTATTTGATGGATAACTCTTATTTTATTCAGAGAGATCAGCATGTAATCTCAGTTTTGTTGCAATATTTCCAACAGAATTTGTCGGTAGGATGTCATGCCTAGAACCAGTCTGGAGCAACTCAGTGCCTTTGTAGCCGTAGCGGAAAGCGGCTCCTTCAGTAAGGCTGCCAAGGCCATTAGAAAAGATCGGGCAACCCTTCATCATCAGGTCGGTAATCTGGAGATTGATTGGGGACTCAGGTTGTTTGACCGTGGAGGCCGTGCGCCGAAATTGACGGCAGAGGGGGAGCGCCTGCTTACCCGTGCAAAACACATTCTGTACCAGCTGGATTCTCTGGAAAATGACTGCGATACCCTGGCTGCTGGTGATGAGCAGGAGATAACCCTGTTTCATGATATCTCGGTGGACTGTGAGATGATCAGACAGATCTCTTCAGAGCTGCAGAATGCCTTTCCACATACAGATCTGAACTGGATACATAGAGACCGGCAGGAGTCTATTCAGGCCCTGCTCAACAGGGAGGCCGATTTTGCTCTGGTGCTTAACAGTGGCAAGGTTTTACCCACAGGTGGCTTGAGCTTTATAAATCTTGGTTATCCCAGGTTTGCGTTCTTTGCCCATAACAATGCCCCCCTGGCACTAAAAGACCGGATTTCCCTGTCTGACCTGGAAACCCACCGGCAATATATAGCCGAGAACTTTGCCGATATCCTTGTTGGCGCCAAGCTGTCTATCTCCGCCCACACCGCCACTGTCAGCAACATCGATGTTCTTATGGCTTTGTTAAAAAACGGTGGTTACGCTCTGCTGCCCTGTCATCTGGTTGAAGCAGAGCTGTACCGTGATCAGTATCGGAAACTGGATATCAACTTTATGGTGCAGGATGGAAGGGCTGGTTATGTTCTTCTGAGCCGCAGTCTGGTTGGAATCAGCCGGGTTAAACAGTTTCTGGTTGAGCGAATTGCCGATGTCTTCAGGCAGTTAGGGTAGTTGCGGATGGGAGTTAGGAGAGAAGTTGCCACCGGGGGGAGAATGATAGGAAAGCCTATCGATTTCTCCTGGACAGTCCGAAGCCGGTACTTTACTTCTTTCTCAGTGTCTCGGGTCAGGTGCTGGTATCGTTCGACTGCAATGAGTTGCATACTTGGTGATGTGGTCTAGACTGATTTTGTTGTTACCTGCTCTCACTCCCCCCTACCTTCTTTTCTCATGCCATTATGATCAACCGTAAATATTCAGGAATTGCAGTCGGTGGTTTTTGTGCCTTGCTATTGGCAGCCTTTCAGCTGTGTCTTGCTAGACCTGAAAGCAGTATTGATGAGAAGGGCTCGTGGCTACAGGGTCAAGTCGTGCAGAATCACTTAACAAGCTATCTTGTGCGTCCGGTTGGTGATGGGAGTAATGTGGCTGGCTGTTTGGGAGTTTATATAGGTGAAAGAATTGTTTTAACCAGTGAATATTGCCTGACGCATTTGCAAGAGAGTTACAAACTTAATGGGAGCAATGCTTTTGAAATGGGGTCAGGTCAAATGTTGACTGTCAAGAATGAAGACAGTTTCGAGAGTTCTCAGGGCCTTGGCTATATCATGGTAGAGGAAAGCCCGAAGCTTCGGGAGCTGGCCATTTTGCCTGCACAAGCCTCTGTACGAGAAGGAAGCAAAGTGACGGTCTTCGGTTATCCCGGCATGGGTAACGACAACCATGAATTAAAGCAGTACAGTACTATTGTTAATCACTGTAACACGGAAGAAGGTGCTTGTTTTATCAACAGGCCACACCTTTCCCTTGGAGCCCCGGTTTTTGCAGGGCATTCCCTTTTCTGTATTGGCTCGGGTATACCCGGAAAGTGCGTCAGAATGAATCTGGCTCGGCATCTGGTGAAAAGAGGGGCTGACAATAGCAACTGCCGCACGACGAAAGAGGGGGGCTGTGCAGTGCTGGAATGTGATCAGGACAGCAATTTTTGCAGTCAATGTTATGGCCTGCAGAACTGCACTGTAAAAAATGGAGATTGTGACGGCCAGAGTTCTATTCAGAAAATAAATTGCCACAAAGGCGGCGAGTGTGTATTAAAAGTAGATTTCTCCACCTTTGGCTATTTTCCTGACAAATGTATAAGTGGCCATTGTTCAAAAGGGGCATGCGGACACGATTGTTCACAGGGCTGTACAGTGAGTGCTGGTGATGTGCTGGCTAATTATAACTGCCAGTACTCTTGTAATCCTGATCCTGAAGCATCCAAAAGGACAACCTGGTTCATCATTGGGGGCGTGGCCACACCTATTGCTCTAGCTTTTGTAGCTATGATTAGTTATATCATCTACCACCATTACAAACACCCAAATGGTAATCCGGGGTTCGTAAGAATACAGTAAGTCCGAAGCAGGTTACGCTGAGGGCGGATTCCCTTGTTATTATCCGGGCAATATTAGCCCGGAAAATTCATAAAGCCGCTTTGACTGGGGTGAAGGCTGCGGAAACACTGAAATGTTCAATTTTTGATGTGTACGAAAACAAACGAAGATCGCTCGTCGGCTTCTCGCTAGCTCTTTTCTCGCCATGACAGCATTTTGTCGGCAGATCCATGCTTTCCATCCACAAATCACTGCTCAGAAAGCCACCCCTTAAGGAGTGGCCGTGAACTGGTATCGAGGAAAGTTAAACGCCGCGAGCCTTACACATGGCCTTGTATTCGTCCTCGTAAAAGAACTTCTCTTCACCAAAGGCAGGCTTCAGATCGTCCAGCCAGGTGGCTTCTTCATCGTATTTGGCGAAGAACGGACGGTAGCACCAGTCCGGGTTACGGCCCTGCAGGAAGCGCAGGACAAAGACTTTCTCGCCGTTCACTTCGGTGATACCAGTGATCTCAACTTTACCCGGGCCAGCACTCATGGATGGACCACGAACAGTACGACCAAGGCCGGACATCTGGGTGATGGCTTCCTGGTAGATCTCATAGGCGCGGGCCAGCGGGATCTCGAAGTAGTGCTTGGCGCCAGTGTCTCGGGCAACGAAGAAGTAGTAAGGAATGATGCCCATGGTCAGCTGAGTCTGCCAGTTCTTCACCCATACACTGGCATCGTCGTTAATGTGGCGGGTCAGTGGTGCCTGGGCGCGGATGTTCACGCCAGTGGCACGGATACGCTTAACGGCTTCCTTGCAAACGTCAGTTTTCAGCTCGGCGTAGTGGTCGAAGTGGGCCATGAACGCCAGGTGCTTGCCTGCGTCGACCATCTTCTTGAACAGCGCCAGCAACTCTTCAGCGTCGTTATCGGTAGTGAAGCGGTATGGCCAGAAGGTCAGAGTCTTGGAACCGATACGGATGTTCTTGATGTGATCGAACTCCGGCTGCAGCAGAGGCTCCAGATATTCTTTCACCAACTTGGTCTTCATGACCAGCGGGTCGCCACCAGTGAACAGCAGGTCAGTGACCTCGTGATGTTCTTTCAGGTAGGCGTGCATGGTTGCGGCGTCAGTAGCCGCCATCTTCAGCTCGGTGTCACCAATAAACTGGGCCCAGCGGAAGCAGAATGTGCAGTAGCTGTGGCAGGTCTGTCCTTGGCTTGGGAAGTACAGTGCAGTTTCACGGTACTTGTGCTGCATGCCCTGAACAGGCTTGCCGTCGACCATCGGGGCGTTCATAGCCAGCTGGCCGGCAGGGTGAGGGTTCATGCCCAGCTGGATTTCGTGAGCCGCTTTCTTGATCACTTCACGGCTCTCGCCAGCTTCGTGCAGCTTCGCCATAAAGTTGAAGTCGTGCTCCCTGAGCATTTCCTTCTGGGGGAACATCAGGCGGAACACCGGATCAGCCGGGATATTGTTCCAGTCGATCAGCTCGTTGACTACGTATTCATTGACACGGAAGGGCATGACGCTGGCCACAACCCGGATCTCGAACTGCATGGCTTCAGGCAGTTGGCGGAACTGCACAATCATGTCAATGTTGCGTTCGGTGTAAACCTGGTAAGGGCGGGCAGAGTCTACGGATGACGCAATCAGCTGGTCGGCCTGAGTGTAAGCGTTCAATACAGCTCCTCTTATTTGTTGGGTGCTCTGGTGCTGCTGACAACAGTCAGCAGTGCCGAAGGGATCGGCGGATTTTTCCACAGTTCCCTGTCGTAAGAAATTCGATAAAACCGCTACGGAGTTGCGGGTTAAGCATGAACAGGGCAGTGAGTCGTATGAAAAACAACGGCAGGCGGGTGTCTGGCGGGAGATCAGTCGGACTGAAAATCAGGTTTCCAGTCCGCTGGCAGAATCGTCAGGCATTTTCCAGTTGCTTTACGTCCTCCTCCTTTTCTTCTTTCTCTTCATCTTTTGGCAGAAGTTCACCGCTCTTGTGCATACGCTCAATCTGTCCACTGATGGAGGCTCCAGCCTGCATCTCCATGACATCGTAATAGATGTTGCCCTGGATTTCGGCGCCGGAAGACAGCTCCAGGCGCTCCGTGGCATAAACGTCACCTGTCACCCGGCCATTGATCACAATATGAGTAGCCCGGATATTGCCCTCTACACTGCTGCCTTCGCTCAATTGAAGAACACCGTCGTCGGAAGAGATATTGCCTCTGACGACACCTTCCAGGTGCACATTGCCCCGGAAATGAACGTCTCCCTGTACTTCGGTTCCACCGGCAATCAGGGTGGTCAGGTTCCTGTTGTTGGCGCTGACCGGGTTTTTGTCATCATCATTCTTGCCCCACATAAGCAGACTCCTCAAGGGTCAAACTGAAAACACTCCTGCCTCTCCTGTCGGGAAAGGAGGAGTGCTGTATAAAATGGTCCGGTAGTGAGCATTGTCGGCGATTAGCACGGATGCTTCAATCCGTAGAGCTTCTGTAATGAAAGAGAGCCTGGGCAGTTCAATGGCTCAATTCTAGGAGCCTAACAGGACCTTTTCACCCAGTTCAGGCACTCTGGCAGGCCAGCCCAGTTCATCGGAGATTTTTTGTGCCATAAAATCGGCGGATTGGGGTTCGCCGTGGGTAACAAAAACCTCAGAGGGAGCGGTTTTGATGCTTCTCAGCCAGTTGCAAATCTGCTCACTGTCGGCATGGGCGGAGAAGGCGTCAAAATGACAGATCCGGGCTTTCACTGGAATCTGTTCACCATGAATTCTCACCGATGTTGCGCCGTTTATCAGCTTCTCGCCCCGGGTTCCAGTTGCCTGGTAACCGGCGAAAAGCACAGTGTTACGATGGTTGGGCAGCATGTGTTTCAGGTGGTGCAGCACCCTGCCACCGCTGGCCATGCCACTGGCGGATACGATGACACTGGGATAGGACTGGTTGGCCAGGGCCATGGACTCTTCGACAGTGCGAACATAGCGGGTTACGCTGTCTATACGACGACAATCATCTTTATCCAGCCGGTGCTTTTCATGGAAACGATGAAACAGCTCTGTTGCCCTGATAGCCATCGGGCTGTTCAGGTAGATCGGCAGGGCGGGAATGCGCCGGGAGGTTCGCAGTTTTTCCAGAAGGTGCAGAATCATCTGGGCACGACCAACGGCAAAAGCCGGGATCAGCACAGAGCCGCCGACATTGGCTGTGGCTGTGATGATCTTCGCCAGCTCTTCCTCGGCATCGATTTTCTGGTGCAGACGGTCGCCGTAGGTGGACTCCACCACCAGGAAATCGGCTCGCTTCAGGGGCTCAGGAGGGTACATCACCAGGTCATCAGGACGACCGATATCGCCGGAGAACACCAGCATCCTGCTGCCATCAAAAATTTCCAGACAGGCGGCGCCTAAGATATGGCCGGCTGGTCGAAAACGGACTGTGACATTATTGCCAAGCTCCTGCAGATCGTGAGTGGCAACAGGTTGTAATTGATTTAATGCCCGGTAGGCATCCTCTTCTGTGTAGAGGGGAAGTGGAGGGTTATGCTTTGAGTAACCGTGGTGCGCGGCGTATTTGGCGTCCTCTTCCTGCAGATAGCCGGAGTCAGGCAAAAGAATCCGGCAAAGCTCGCAGGTTCCCGGCGTGCCATAAACCGGCCCGGTGAAGCCGTTTTTTATCAGCAGAGGCAGATAGCCGCTGTGATCCAGGTGGGCGTGAGTCAGAACAACGGCATCGATGCTGGCGGGCTCCACTGGCAGGTCCTGCCAGTTCATCCTGCGGAAATGTTTTATGCCCTGGTAAAGGCCGCAGTCGACCATTATCCGGAGACCGTTGACCTCCACCAGATACTTAGACCCGGTGACTGTGCCCGTAGCACCGAGGAACTGTAAGTTCATGATCTTCCCCTGCCTGATCTATACAGGTTGACCTTAACAGATTCATGGCCGCTGATGGGCTGTTCAGATCAATAGTTGGATTCTTCAGGCTCCATCGGCTCTATGACGCACAGTGTAAGCTGTTGAGATTCTGGCAGTTTGCAGAGGAGGCTGGGCAGTGCAGGCTCAACGGTGATTTCTTCCGGAGTGACCTACTGTTTCTTCATGTGCTTTCTTACACCTTCGTGGGTTGGCTTCATACCGGCCTCTCCCGGTTGCCAGCCTTCCGGGGTAACCATGCCTTCATGTTCTTCCACGTATTTGACCGCAGCCGCTTTTCTCAGCAGCTCGTCGACATCCCGGCCAATGCTGTTGGCGTTGACATCGGCAATCTGTATGCGGCCTTTCATATCGATAAAAAATGTGGCTCTCAGGGCCAGCCCATCCCTGCCCTCGACACCGTAGGTGCTGATGATCTTGCGGTTGACGTCTGAAATCATAATGAAATCGGCACTGCCAATGCCCATTGGGGTGTTGGCGCTGCCCGTGTTAGCTTTGTCCGACTTCATTCGCCAGGCCTGGTGCGAAGCTTTCCTGTCTTTATCCATAGAGGCTTCGTCGGTGGATAACACCAGGACTTCGAAGCCCAGGTCGTGAAACTGATCCAGCTTTGACTTTAAAGCCAGCAACTCAGTGGGGCAGACAAAGGTACAGTTCTTAGGGTAGGTCAACAGCAGGATCCGGCTCTTGCCGAGCAAACTGGATAACCGGAAGTTCTCCACTACCTTGCCAGTGGGGTTGTCTTTCAGGGGGATGACCGCCTGGGTTTCAAAGTCTGGCGCATAACTGCCAGGCACTGGAAATGCCTGGGCAGTTGCAGCCATCAGAAGTCCTGTACCAAGCAGGAAACCTGGAACAATTCGCTGAGAGCGTTTCATGAAAACCTCACGCAGTGGAAATAAAGCACTCCGTAAGGTTTAGCAGATGAACGACTGTATTGAGGGCTTTTTACTCTGGGTAAGCTGCTTTTTTATTCCGAATCCAGTCAGCTATTTGCAGCTTGTCAGTCGTTTGATGGTGATGAGTCCAGGCCCGTTCTGACAAAAGCGTTTCAACCTGGAAAATCTCGACCTCCTGCTCATCAGCCTCAATGCAGCGGAGCCAGAGACGGAACCGGCCTGGCTTGACCATGGGAGCATGCTCTTCAGAACCCAGTCCGGTAACGGGATCAAAGTCATAGTCTGTGACCAATGCTTTCCCGACAATTGTGAGATAGACAGCACTGGTGTCGGAAAAACTGCTGCAGAGCTGCTGGTTTGGTTTCACAATGTATCGACGGGCATAAGGGCGAAGAGGTTGTGATACTCTGGCGAAATAACCGTCAATTAAACCGGCATCAAACAAGAACCGAAATGACTGTTCCAGCTCATCTTTAGAGGAGACATTTAAACTCGACAGCGCCCACTCCAGTGAATAAACCGTCCAGGAATTTTTGTGTCGATAAACGGCAAATTTTTTATTTTTCCTCAAAGCATCAAGCATGTGAGGGAAGGCTCGGAAGTAGCTGCGCGAAAGAACCCCTTCAGATGAATACTTTTCCGCAACGGCTCTGAAGGCTTCCAGCAATTCACTGGTTGTTTTGAAGAATTCTTCCATATCGGTTTTGGTGCAGCGACTACCAGAAGGATGAATCAAGGCATCAGCGGTCTTGTCCAGGTACCAGGTTTCATTCTGGAGACCCTGAAAATAGGGCTGGGATGCGGACTCTACCAGGCCCATCTCCTCGAAACAGGAAACCACTTTCTGGTCGATCCATTTTGCTGGCCCGGGATACAGCCAGCGCACATTTTTCCCATCCGCTCCGGCCTTGAGAGAGACAGCTGACAGAGCCAGTAAGATCAGGATGATTGTATTTCTCATGGCAATTCCAGTGCTAATTAACTTGCTGCCCGCACTAACATAGACTGCCCTGCGGATTTGCGTTGCCACTTTTTTGTCAGCACCCCTGACTGGATAGTTATGAATCTCTGCAGACCCGGGCTGTCAAAGCTCGTACATGAAGCTGAAAAGGGGTTTGACCGTGATACCGGGAAACCTGCCACAGGTCAGGTCAGGTCAGGTCAGGTGATTTTGGGACACCACTGTTCAAACCCAAATCGTAATAAAAGCTAACGGAAAGGTAATTTCTAATGTTGACAACTACGGCAGCTACCACAGCTGCGACAACTACAACAGCTACGACAACAGCTACGACAGCTACGGCCTCATTTAGTTCTGGCACAAAAGTCGTTATCAGTACACAAGGAGCAACTAGTCTTTTCGTAAATACAGGAGGGGGCTCTGGTCAACACTCCCGCGGTGATGCACCGCTTCAGGCTAGAGCAGTATGGCCTGATCAGTCGCAACAAGGCTCAAGAGAAGCAAAAAAAACACGGAAATATAATACCCTTACTGCATTTCAAAAGAGCGCATTGGAATTAATATATCATAACTATGCCCATTATTTGAAAGGTAAACAAATGACGACCCTGTCATCTGTAATTGGTTTGGATAAGGGTGTTCTGAAGAGTTGGATGACGCGCTACCGTGCAGGTGATGCGAATGCAGTGTGTGATCAATCGAGAGAATACGGCGCTACGGATTTTGATGTTTTCATTAATGAAAACATCAAACCTTTAAAAGAGAGCTATAACGAGGATGGAACTCAAAAAAATACTCCACCTATGGGACCATCGATAGCTCAATCTCAGGCTCAACTCGTGGGCGATCTATCCAGATCCTTAACTCCACCAGGCACGTCTGTTGAATATTCTGATGAAGCAGGTCCAAGTGGTATTGGAGGGCTACCCCTTGATAAGTCGGAAGAAGCCTCAAGCATACCAAAGAAAAGACGTCCAAGGTCTTATATTAGTAGTGAAAAAACTGCTGCACTGAAAGCAACATTTGATAACTATGCTCATTATCTGAGTGACGAAGATTTTGAGACGCTGGCAGGTGTGCTTGGCTTGCCTACGAAAACTGTTAGTGACTGGTTCAGGGGCAGGCGTAGAGGAATGAAGGGCCTGCTAGGAGATAAAACCAAAAATGCTATGAGTATTGAGGCGTTCATTGAAGCTGAAATAAGACCTTTGCTTGGGAGCTCTTCTCCCTCTGGTTCAAGCGGCGTAACCAGTACAGGAGCCTCCAGTATTTTGGGACAAATAAGAGGCACTATGGAGCAATCCTTTCACTCTGATTCGTTGTCGAGATTGTCTGAAAGAACGGTCAAGATACTGGAGGAAAGCTTTGATTCACATAAGTACTCAAAGCTAAGTGACCAAGAAGTGGAAAGGCTGGTAGAAGAAACGAAGTTATCGGATGTATTGATAAGGGAGTGGTATAAAAGACGCCGTCGTAAAGAGAAAGGGAGATTATCCGATCGGGCTGCTCAACTTACCCCGATGATTCTTCAATCTGTTCCCGGGTTTTTAAATCCACTTATAGCTTCGCCCATGGCTCTGGTTGCGCCTCCACCCATGAGGGCAACCATGGGCTATCTACCTGTGCCCTTAATTCAACCATACTCGATGCCTGTTGGACGTTCAGAAGAAGCAAGGCCAATGGATGTTGAAAGAACACCTTCTGAATCGGAAGAAGACGAAACCCAAAGAAAGCTGGAGAGTAGTTATGCTATAAATCCAGAACCAAGAATCTCGGAGTACTGTGAACTGGCAGCGGATACTTTGTTACCTCTGGCGAAGGTTATGAGCTGGTTCAGGAGTCGCCGTCGTAACGATGAGAATCTTCAGGTATCAGGCGAGAAATTGCCATTAAAAAGAACATTTTCCGAATCGGAGGAAGATCAAAGCTAGCAGCCTGTCGGACTTATGCTTTCGAGCATGAATTTCAGTAGAACGAGTCAAATTTTCCGATGGATTCGTGCGAATAGTTGACCTATTTAATCGAATTCATCGAAAAACTTGGCTGTTCTTTCTGGAATCTAGGCCGAAATTGTCGTTAGTCCGACAGGCTGCTAGAAGCCTGAGCACTATTTCTGGTCAGGTTCCTGGCTGTCTCTTTGTCAGTACCTCTAACCAGCCCGTAACGAATTCCCGTGGGTTTGTGCTGTCAAAGGCACAGGCATGAAACAGAAAGGAATTTGAATGTGATATCGAATGCACCACCACTGCTCAGGGTGAGTGATTCTGGACACTCGCCTCGAACACCTCTTACAGTTGCTGCAAGTCTGAAGATACGTACCTGCATAAGAAAGAGCTTCTGCACCGGAACTTATTGATCTTAAGAGAGGCAAAGGGACAGGTTGTTATGATCATAAGACGGCTGCCTGGTCTCTGGGAGTGCTTTTGCTTGAACTCGTCTCCAGGCAGGTGCCTGGGCGTTTTACCACGAACGGCGTCTGTTGCCCGGACGACCAGAATACTGGCTATGAAAATATTCTGTGGTTTTCAGAAAAAGATGATAGCAAGAAAAAGAGCTATATCAGGCGAAGGATTACCAAGAAACTGAAAGAGCAACCACAGTTAGAGCACATCATAGTCGCCCTGCTTCGAAAGGATCCCGGTGAAAGAATGAGTGTTGAGGAGGCCTGGCGGGAGCTGGCAAAAATCGGCAAGCTGTCCGTACCTGCACCGGGCGTGCAGGGCAATCAATGCAGAATAATTTGACCGGCGTCCCCAAACTGATCGACTTCGACACCAGCAAAACCCTCAGTCGGGGGGCAAACAACCCGCACAATCTGTGGCTCGCTGCAGTACCGGGAGCCGGAACTAATCAACAGGGAGGTGCAGAAAGGCACCGGGGGGTATCAACCGCTACTGGATATCATTGCAGAACTCACTCGCAGTGAACCGTCAGAGAGAATGAGTGTTGCAGAAGCATGTATTGAGCTGGAAAAAAATCGGTAAGTTACCCGCCTCAGCACCAGAAGGTGCAACTGCGGTTTACCAGACAGCTACAATGAGCCAGAGAAAACCTGCTTCAGACAGTTCATAGTCGACAATCTGAAACATGGGTACTAACTAATACCTGCCTTCGGGCTCATTTCCAGTAAACATTCATTAAACAAGGAACTTTTTTGACTCCCTTTCCTCTATTACCCATAGGTTTTATCTGAGACCAGTGAGCAATAAAACAGACGTAAAAGGGAGTTTTTAGTGCGATTCTTTGCTTTGGCAATGATTCTATTCCTGATGACTGAAGTGGCTTTCTCTTCAGATTCATCAGGACAGGCACCTTCTCCTGACCTGGTATCTCACCAGCCTCATCAGCTAGTGCATAACTTTCAATGGCTGGTCATGCCATTAATGAGTGGTATTGCCGGTAGCATTGCTGCGAGCAACTCAGCAGGTCACACACCTTATACAGTGAGCGCCGGAGTCATTACCGGTGCTGCCTTATCAAGCCTGGACTTACTCTATAACCACTTTAAGACATCTGCCTCCTATTATTTGAGCGCAGGTGTCATGGGAGCCGCTGCCATAAGCAATGTGCCCATGCCCAGCTCTCTTAATTACCTCTGTGGTTTTGTCGGCGGCGCACTCATTGCCACCGGTCAGTTCAATTTTCTTGAGAAGTACATGGGCGCTCCAGCAAAAAGCGCTATAAACGGCGCCATTCTGGGAGGAATGCCAGGAGCCGCTGCTGGTGCAGCTCTCGGTGCTGCAGACGAAATTATGGCGGCCTGTGATCTGACGGACACTGCGCCACTATCCACAGCATTGTCTGCAGTTACCCAGCTGAAAATAATGGCACCCTTTGTCTCATCCGGTTTGAGCAGCCTGCCGCTTATTGGTAGCCCTTACAGCTCTGTCATGTCCCAGATCAATGTCCCCTATCTACTTGAAAGTACTGGTATTGTCTGGAGTGGCACATGTATGTTCACCGCTCTTGCGGACGACAGTCACTCCTTTTCCTATCTGTGTATCACCCTGAAACCTTCCAGCCGGGATAATGATAAAACCAACCTGGAGATCGTTTCTGAAATGGACCAGACCCTGAATGAGATCATGGACAGTCGAACGATCCAGAGACTCTCTCATATGCAGGCTCTTGCCATGGTGGGCTCTCAGCTGATGAGTTCCAGGCTGGGCAAAATGCTCTCCTCCCGACAACAGGCGATTGATACAGGGCTGGCAAACTTTAATCCGCAGCTCGGTATCAACCCTGTGGATGCCCTGTCCGATTATGTGGCAGCGGGTGTGTCTCTGGGCTATTTCTGCCTGCCCTACCTGGCAAACCAGCTGGTCGGTTCTGTCATAGCGAGCTACTACACACTTTTAATAACGCAATCTGCAGAGAATGAACTGGACAGGCTCTTCTTCGATGACCAGAACTTTATAAGATTGAACCTGAATAGCAGCCTCGACACCCTGATTGCCAGAATGGATAAAAACATCCACACCGTCGTGAATACCGGAAGCTCATTGAAAGGCGCCCTGGCTCGCGCATACATAGGTGGCTTTTATGATCTCTCCTACATTGTAAAAAGCGGTTCTGCCGATTTGCTGGTGTTCATGGATATATACAGCAAAGCTACTGAATCCGTGACCCTGACTCTGAACAAGGGCCTCCTTGACCTGGCAGTTAAAAGGGATGAAGTGGGCAGTGAACTTAACTTGTTGAAAAAGGAACTCACCATCAATGCCAGAACTATCGGCAGTGGCGCCAAAAAAGAATTCATGGTGGCAAAATACTTCGAACTGCTTCAGGAGTTACGGGAGACCGAAGCCCGCCAGAAAAGAACAGTGCTGGTTTCAGGCAACTGGAAAAACGCGAAAAGCTTGGCCGACTACATTGCCAAAAGCCTTTTCATTGCCAAAAAGATGAGCACAGAAGAAGTAGCATACAGGGATTACCTGTCACTTCTCTATGCCACTGAGAGTGTTTCCAGTGCCTTTTCCTGGTACCCCGATAATGCCGCCAGTATGAGGAGCTTCAATAAAGCGGTGCAGGGTGTCCACAACCTGACAGCGGAAATACACCATCCTCCCGGGAAGCAGTGGAAACAACCCGATTATTCTGCTGAAACAGGTAATGAAGTAGCTATCCGTCTGGATTCCTTCTCCATAGGACACCCTAAAGGCGTGCTGATGGCCGACCAGACACTCACCATTCCCAGGGGCTATTTTGCTGTTTCCGGTGCTTCTGGCAGTGGCAAGAGCAGCTTGCTGTCGAAGATCAGAAGAGAAGCCGGTAATGGTATCTGGGCGACTGGCCGCGTGACCTACACCACTCACAGTGGCAAATTGCCAGAAGTCTTCCATGCAGAACAGCTCACATTCATTCCCCCAAACACGACTCTGAGAGAGCTGGTTACTTTACGAGTAGATGACAGTTCAGATGTGCAATACATAAAAAGCAGAGCCGGTCTGACAGACCTGAAACTGATTAAAATGCTGAAGGAAGTTCAGTTTTATCCTGAAGATCAGTGGCATCTTCTGGAGGAGCAGATTCACGACAAACGCAACTGGAAAGACCAGCTAAGTGGCGGCCAGATAAAAAAACTGGTGCTGCTTTCGGTGATTAACCGGAGCCCTGAAATTGCCATTCTGGATGAAATTTTTGCCGGGATGGATCAAACATCCGTCCAGCTGGCGCAGAAGATGCTGAAAAAATATCTGCCTGACAGTCTGCTGCTGATAGTCGATCATAATGCTGGCGAAAATGGCCGTGATGGCTTCTATACTGGCAGAATCCATCTGGAAGACAGCCAGATCAGCCTCAGGGGATGGAAAGGTAATCCGCTTCCCAGCTCAGCATCTGTGCCATAGCGCACAAAAAGATGGAGCCCGTTCAATTCTTCTGAGGAGCACTGCGCAATGAAAAAAGCAATGGTCTGCCTCATCGCCGCATGCTCATCAGATTGTACCCCCGAAGCTTGCTCCGGCTTCGGGGAAGTAGCCACTACTCAGGAATATTCCATCTGTTTCTGCCATTGAGGTTCATCAGTGGACGTTTCCGGCTGACGGGAAATATGCTTCGCCGCCTGGTAACCCCAGGTCATGGCCGGTCCCAACGTTGAACCAGGTCCAGGGTAGGTTGGCAGAATTGCCGCAGCACAGTTCCCAAGTGCGTAAAGCCCTTCTATCGGTTGACCAGAGTCTTTCAATACCTGGGCGTCAGTGTTGGTATCCATGCCGCCGTGCGTACCGAAATCACCCGGATCAATTCGAATAGCGTAAAACGGCGCCTGGTCTATGGCATGCAGACAGGGGTTGGGAGAAATTGTTGCGTCGCCATAATAGCGATCATAGGCAGAGTCACCACGTTGATGTTCCAGATCCTTACCCGTCTTTGCGTACTCGTTCATACTGTTGACAGTTTCAACCAGCCCGGTTTTATCAATACCCAGTTTTTCCGCCAGTGCTTCAATGGAATCCTCTTTTGCCATAAAGCCATTGTCGAAATAGTTTTTCGGCAAAGCTGAGTCCGGGCGCGACTTACCGTCCATCAGCGGGCCGACGATGTAAGAGTTGCGGAAACGCTTATCAAACACCATGTAAGCCGGAGAGTTTGGATGCTCTTCACTATGGGAAGCAAAGAGTTCGGTCTGGTAGGCCATATAGTTCTGGGACTCATTGGCGATACGCTTACCCGCCATATTCACTACACAGTTACCGGGGAGGGATTTTTCCATGATCGCCAGTCGTGGTGCAGGATCATCCGGTGCCTTGATCGTCGTACACCACCAGGCGCCGTCCATTAAGCGCTTCTTCGCGCCCAGCTTTTCACAGGCCAGCAGGGCATCGCCGGTATTGGTTCGAATGCCGCCGCCCGACCATTCTGTGTTTGTGGGTTTCGGCAGATACTTCTCACGCAGCTCCTGGTTGTACTCATAACCACCGGAACCAAGAATGACACCTTTGCTGGCCTTGATGGCAATGTCTTTACCGTTTTCTCTGGCCTTGATACCAATTACCCGTCCATTGTCGTCCTGAACGAGTTCGGTCATGGCGCAGTTGAGTGTGACGGGCACTTTGCGATTCTTCAGTGCCAGGAACATTCTTGCTGTGCCCGCTGAGCCACAGGTCAGGCGTCGTGCACGTTTGGTCTTATACTTCAGGCGCCAGGGCAGTTCCACAAGGTGCTTAACCATCAATTTGACCATCAGCTTCCACCAGCCTGGTGGACGGGTGACCAGCGAATGGGCTTCCACCTGGGTAAAGCCAATGCGGTTAAACAGGAACATCATATGGTGGGTTTCCTGCATGGTGGCCATATCGTCACCCAGTTCATCCCAGTTAACAGGTGCCGGCTCAAGTGAGCGGTGTCCCTCTTTAGAGCCTGGATTCTGGGTGTAGTAGTCCGGGTAATGGGCCAGGGAAACGTATTCGACTTCGTCGGTTTTCGAAACAAACACCATCATCTGTGCAGCCTGATCGATATAGGCTTCAATCAGCTCCTTGGGGTACCTTGTCTGCGGGAATGGTAGATGCAAGGTAGGCCCGGGAGTCTTCAACCGAGTCTCCAGCACCACAGGCTTTTGCGTAATGATTATTGGCTACCCAGACACCGCCGCCGGAAACAGCAGACGTTCCACCCCATTTAGCCCCTTTCTCAATGACCTCAATCTTGTTGATCGCCATCTCTTTCAGACAGAGCGCCGAGGTCATGGCGCCCAGGCCGGAGCCAACAACGACGACATCTACTTCACGATCCCAGTTCATGGGCTTGCTCCCAGTGTTGATGTGGCGTCAGCCCGAAAATGGGCGTCGCCTTTCGTATTATTCTTGCAGGAACACCGACAGTCCGGCTGTCACCCTGTGTGCTTTTTACTCAAAGTTCAGAATTGGGCTGCGCTCTGTCCGTACAGGAGGCATATGGACAGTCCGCAGAGAAGACCAAATTAAAAACACACATCCCGTATTTTTATGAAATCAGAGTAAGAACGCCCTGTCTGAATGGACTAATTGTCAATTCACCCTTGTGCGACTACTTTTCAGGGAGTTCCTAGTACATGGTTTCAATGGATTTGACTGAACCCGTCAAACTCATTGAGACCATGTACCAGACCTTGGAGAGACTCTCATGAAAAAGGTTGCTGCCGTTCTGACCATAATGATTACCGGGCTATCCGCTCTGCTGCAGGCAGGACAGCCCAACCCCCGGTTCTTTCCCATGGGGTTCGACGTACCTGCTTCACTCGGACAGATATTCAACACCCTGACTGCGGATCAGGGGCTGGATAACCGGGGATATCGCTATCTTCTGGTCAGCTATAACCCGAGGGGAGCTGAAAGCCACTACTCACTCAAAACCCTTAGAGTCAATCCTGTCTCGCGCCGCTATCAGCTCCTGATGCCAGATATGAGCAACCCCACACAATGGCTTGATCCCGATCAGGACATCATGGCGCAACTTAACAGTTATGACCGGGCGTTGCTCGCCAGTCGACAGTATCAGGTTCTGGGGGCCGCAAACCGGAACGGACTGCTGGTCGGCTCCCTCTCGAAGAGCCCCCAGGACAGCCTTAAGCCGGCCTGGGTCAAGCCGGGCTCAACGCAGTGGCAACTGTTGTCCGTACCGAAGACCGTCACGGGGATTTTACCCATAGCTGTCTCCGGGGATGGGCAGTTGATCATCGGTGTAGCCACCCTCCAGCAGTCTTCCTGGCTGTTTTACTGGAGCCTGGAGGCTGATGGCTATAAGTTGCATCAGGTGCAGGATGAACTGCTGGCAAAACATCTGGAGAATTGTGACCCTGACCTGGAGATATGTGAGCAGCTGTATCTGAACGCCCATTCCGAAAACCTGGAAACCAGCCTGTTCACTCTCCATGAGCAGTTCAAGGGGTTCAACGCTTTCATGCTGCAGAGACAGGGGAACGCTCTGACAGTGAAGTGGCTACCTGATGATGACGATTACAAGGGGGTCAGTGTCAATCGAACTGGTGATACGATAGCCGTCTATCGCCCCAGTGATGCGCAAATACATGAGTTGAACGTTTCGAATCTGGAACCGACAGGCAGGTACTCCTTAAGCCAGTTAGGAGTGGAGGAATCAAACTGGGCTGGAGGCATACCGGTCTCCCTGAACCCCGGGAAATGTGCATTGTCAGGTATTTTGAAATTCCCCAAAGCCGGGCTGAATTATATTGGTTACTGTGACCACTACATCGCTGCCGCTTCGGCTCTGGAAGATAGCCGGACGCCCCTCAACTACCTGGTCAGTCAGATTGGTCGCAGTCACTTTGATCTAAGCTATACCAACCAGACGGGCACCACACTGGCAGAAATCTGGATAGCCGGCAGCTACTACCAAAGCAGCCCCCAGAACAATAACAACACCTGGAGTTTTCTCTATCCGCTGAAATAAGACGGATTGAGTCTGTTGTGCGGATCCCGGCCAGGCTTCTCGTTCTGCCATAAAGGAATCCTGATATACTGGCTGCTCTGCCCCCATGGACACCGATACTCTCCAGTGCACAGACTCAACGACCGACAGGCCGAGGCCGTCAAGTACATCGATACTCCCCTTCTGGTACTGGCTGGCGCCGGCAGTGGCAAGACCAGTGTTATCACCACCAAGATTGCCTACCTGATCAAAGAGTGCGGCATCAATGCCCGCAACATCATTGCCGTGACCTTTACCAACAAAGCTTCCCGGGAAATGAAGGAGCGTGTCGGCAAACTGGTCAAGGGGCGTGCATCCCACGGGCTAACGGTGTCTACATTTCATAACCTGGGGCTCAACCTTATCCGTAAGGAGTACAAGGCTCTCGGATACAAGCCCGGCTTCTCGATCTTTGATGCCCAGGACGCACACTCCCTGATCAACGAACTGATGCAGCGTGAAATGGGCTCCGACGATGACAGTGTGGATACGGTGCAGCACACCATATCCAGCTGGAAGAACGATCTGGTTATGCCGCGGCAGGCTCTGGAAAAAGCTCGGCAACCTCATGAACAACTGGCTGCCAGGGTCTATGAACATTACAACCGCACTCTGAAAGCATACAACGCAGTAGATTTCGACGACCTGATCCTGCAGCCGGTGATGTTGTTCCGGGATCACCCGGAAGTGCTGGAACGCTGGCAGAACAAGGCTCACTACATACTGGTAGACGAGTATCAGGATACCAACGGCGCTCAGTATGAACTGGTCAGCAAGCTGGTGGGCAGCCGTGGCAAGCTCACCGTGGTAGGTGACGATGACCAGTCAATCTATGCCTGGCGTGGCGCAAGGCCAGAGAATCTGGCGCTTTTGAAAGAGGACTACCCATCGCTGCGGGTGATCAAGCTTGAGCAGAACTATCGTTCAACCAGCCGAATCCTCAAGGCTGCCAACACCCTGATTGCCAACAACCCTCACGTATTTGAAAAGACCCTGTGGAGTCAGTTGGGAATGGGGGATGAAATTCGGGTGATACGTTGTCGGAATGATGAAATGGAGTGTGAGAGGATTGCCACGGAAATTCTTACCCAGAAGCTGAAAAACGACACCAGCTACAAGGATTATGCGGTTCTCTACCGGGGCAACTTCCAGTCCCGGTTGCTGGAAATGAAACTGCAGCATCACCAGATTCCTTACCACATAAACGGTGGAACTTCTTTCTTTGCCCGGGCGGAAGTCAAAGACATCATGGCTTACCTGCGGTTGCTGATAAACCAGGATGATGACAACGCCTTTCTCCGTATTGTAAACGTGCCCCGTCGTGAGATTGGGCCTTCGACCCTGGAAAAGCTTGGTAATTATGCCGGTGAACGGCACATTAGCCTGTATTCAGCCTGCCAGGAAATGGGGCTGCAGGAAGTGCTGACGCCACAATATGCAGACAAACTTCGACGTTTCACCGACTGGATGGACAGGGTCTCAAGGCTGTGCCAGACAGAAGAAGACCCTATCCAGGTCATTCGGGAAATGATCGACGATTGTGACTACGAAAACTGGCTGATGCAGAACACAGCCACGCCTACCGGGGCCGAAAAGAGAATGGCTAACGTTTTGTTCCTGGTTGATTCCCTGCAGCAAACACTAGAGCGGGGTGACGAAGACGGAACCGTGGAAGACGCCATTTCCAGACTGATTCTCAGGGATATGATGGAGCGCCAGGAAGAAGAGGAAGATTCTGACCGGGTGCAGTTGCTCACCCTGCACGCTTCCAAGGGGTTGGAATATCCCCATGTCTTCATGATGGGGATGGAAGAAGACCTGCTGCCGCACCGAACCAGTATTGAAGAAGATAACATAGAAGAAGAGCGACGCCTGACTTATGTGGGCATCACCCGGGCCCGGAAAACACTGACCATGACCCTGGCCGGTCAGCGCAAACAGTATGGCGAAGTCCTGGATACCAGCCCCAGCCGTTTCCTGGAGGAACTGCCCCAGGAAGACCTGGTTTACAGTGGCTTTGGGCAAAAAGTTACTGAAGAACAGAATGCCCTTACCGGTAATGCCGCTCTGGCTATGTTAAGAAGCAGACTGAGCGAATAGTTTACGTAGGTCGGATTACGAGTTTCCAATTCTAATCCGACCTTGTACACATTAAATCCTTATCAGGATTTTTCCGTCATTATCCGCAGAATCATGGTGTCTGTTTCGGCCATACCCTGGTTACCCAGCAGGCCGATGTTATCGATGGTTTTTTCCAGGTCATCCTCGATAATGCCTTCGCAGCCGGGGATACGTGTACCGTCCAGAGCCATCAGGGCTGCTTTAACAGCTGCCGCCGCAGAGGTGGACACCTTCAGGGCACAGCCGGTTTTAGCACCGTCGCAGAACATTCCGGTCACATCACCCACCATATTGAAGATGGCGTTGCTGACCTGCTCCAGCTCACCACCCAGCAGCCATGTGATCGCCACGCTGGCGCCGGTGGCCGCAGTAGTGGCACCACACAGGGCCGACAGAGTGTTCAGGTGAGATTTGATGTGGATAGCCGACAAGTGACTGAGAATCAGTGCCCGGATCAGCTGTTCTTCAGATGCTCCAGTACGACTGGCGACTGCTACCACAGGCATGGTGGCGGCAATACCCTGGTTGCCACTGCCGGAGTTGCTCATGGCGGGCAGCATGGCGCCGTCCATACGGGCATCCGACGCGGCTGATGAGCGCATCATGGCGGAAACCACCAGGTCTTCACTGAGGTAGCCCTTGTCGATATTGCTGCGCAGTGTTTTACCAATCTTCAGACCAAAGTCATCCTGCAGGCCCGCCTGGCTCAGGGCGCCATTCAGTTCGGCGGATTTCAGGATAAAGCGCAGACTTTCCAGATCTGCCAGGGTGGCGAAGTCATAAATTTCGCTGATGCTCATCTCAGGCACTTTACAGGCGGATTCATCGTCCTGATAAGAGGCGGTATGGATGATCTTGCCATTCAGTTCCTGGAGTGTGACCAGAGTGTGGTCGTCCCGGATGATAACCCGGGCGGTGTTGTCTCCGGCGGTGGCCAGTACTTCGGAATAGAGTACAGAATCAGTGTCGGTAATGCCGATAGATACCCGGTCGCTGTCGACCATTTCACGGGCTGTCTGCACCGACTCTTTGGTGACATCCGCGAGCACTTCCAGACCTTTTTCCGGGTCTCCGCAAATACTGCCAATAGCGGCGGCAATCGGCAGGCCGACCTGGCCGGTTCCGGGGATGCCTACGCCCATACCGTTTTTCAGCAGGTTGCCGCTGACCAGGATATCCAGTCGTTCAGGTTTGCACCCCAGTAATTGTGTGGCGTGCGCCGCAGCCAGGGCGGTAGAAACGGGTTCGGTGCATCCCAGGGCGGGCTTAACCCGATCGTTGATGACTGCAACAAAGTTGTCCCATTCCTGACGCCACATAGTTTGAATCCTGATTAAGTAGTAAAAGATTTGGTAGGTTGTGTTACTGCTTATTGTAATGAGGTTGCGGTAGAAAAATCTTTTTGAGGAACGGCGTGCTTTTCACTATCAGTAGAAATAAAATTCTGCTTCTCCTGTTTTTTTGGAAAACTCTGGTTGTGGATTCAAAAGATCGGAAAATACTCAATGCCCTGCAGGAAAATGCCTCCCTGTCCCTGAATGATCTTGCAGAAAAGGCTGACCTCTCACCCAGCCCCTGCTGGAAGCGAATCCGAAAACTGGAAGAGGCCGGCTATATTCGAAAGCGGGTGGCGCTGCTCGATCAGGACAAGGTCAACCTGCCCCTTTCCGTCTTTGTGCACCTGAAGACCTCGAATCATAACGACAACTGGCTGAAGCACTTTGCCTGTACCGCCTCTAGCTTTGATGAAGTGGTTGAGCTGTATCGTATGGCGGGAGAGTGGGATTACATGATGCGGGTTGTCGTCAGTGATATCCACGCCTTTGACCGCTTTTATAAGAAGTTGATAGAGGCCATCCCGGACCTCAGAAATGTGTCATCCAGTTTTGCCATGGAGCAGATCAAATACACCACGGCTCTGCCTCTGTCGTGAGCAGATGACCGGCAGTGGGGCGGTATTATGAATGGCCAAACCTTCCAGACTCTGCCTGTACTTGCTGGCTCGACGTTCATAACTGCTCTTTCTCCAGCACGTAGATAGAGTTCAGAGGAAAGGTCATTTCGTCTTTCCATGGCATCCCGTCTTCGATCCTTCCCAGGGGTTGATGCCGTTCCAGCAGGGTGAATCCGGCCTTGCTGAAGACTTCACGATCGTCACTGTCGAACCAGAAGTAGTCATGAAAGGTCAGCGTCGAGCCTTTTAGTCTCAGTTTCACCGGAGAGCCACTTGTCAGCACCCTGTTGTCAGGAAAGTCGTTATCCACCACCAGCCAGTCGTATTTGTATTTCTCTTCGGATGCCGTGACAGAGACAAGAATGCCTCCTGGTTTAAGCACCCGAAATATCTCTTCCAGGACAGGCAGCATCTCTTCTTTAGAGGCCATTTCCAGGAGGACATAGCTGAGCATGGCCAGGTCGTAGCTGTTGTCAGACCTGGGGATATTTGCTGAATCGATATGGGTGAAGGCTATGCGCTTGTTTCGTTTCAGGGCTTCACTGAGCATTTCCGGAGAGATGTCCATGCCTTCCACCTGGAAGCCGCTGGCCTGCAGCAACGGAATCATCATGCCGGGACCACAGCCGTAATCCAGAGTGTTGGTCCCGGTTTGAACGTAACGCTGTAATAATCCGGGCAGGTCCCGCTGGACAAGAAAACCGAGATGATCTTTGTTCTCTATATACTCTCTGGCAGATTTTGGTGTGTAGTCCATGACAACCTCATGTATCCGATGGTCATTTCAGGCATGAGAATGACTGAACGGCGGAAGTATAGGCGCTCATGAGAGGGGTGCAGATTTAGCTTCGGGTATTAACCTCAATCCAGAGAGCTTGTTTGAGGCTTATAGTCCCTGGGTGGTCAGACTCCAGGCAATAAGCCACATCACCAGGCAGATGATGATATCCAGCACTTTCCAGACTTTCGGGCTGGACAGGTAAGGCGCGAGCCTGGCCGCGCCAAGGCCGAGACTGAAGAACCATACAAAGGATGCCGTAACTGCGCCGAGCACAAAAATTAGTCTCTGCTCACCGAATTGCGCGCCTATGCTTCCCAGCATGACGACAGTGTCCAGGTACACATGAGGGTTCAGCAGGGTCACCGCCAGTGTCGCGGCAATCACCCCGTTCCTTGAACCATGGCCAGTGGTTTCGGCCTTGAGCTGTTCATGGCTGAAAGCTCTTTTCAGGGCCAGCAGGCCAAAAACAAACAAATAAACGACACCACCCCAGCGAGCGATAAACAGCAGCTGCGGGTTCCCGGCAATCAGGCTGCCAAGACCCATGACGCCGGCAAAGATAAACAGCGCGTCGAAGCAGGCGCAGATGGCTGCCACCAGGATGTGGTGCTGTTGCCTTAGCCCCTGTGCCAACAGAAAAACGTTCTGACTGCCAATGGCGATAATAAGGCCGCCACTGAGGCTCAGGCCTTTTAAAAAGATTTCCAGCATAATTTGGCCTGCGCCCTGTCCATGCGTGAGGGTTGCTCTGATCCGGCTGTATTAAAAGAGTAATGGTTATATTATTGAAGCTAATAGTGCTTATATAGCATTAAAAATTTTAATGCAGGTTATCCCCCCATGCTGGATTACAAGTTGCTGGAAGCCCTGTCTGCAGTTACCCGGATGGGCAGTTTTGAGAAAGCGGCCGTTGAGCTTTCTGTCACTCAGTCGGCCGTCTCCCAGAGGGTCAAACTGCTGGAGCAGAGGGTGGGGCGCTTCCTGCTGATTCGGACATCGCCGGTTCAGGCCACTGAGGAAGGGCAGAAGCTCCTGCGCCATGTTCAGCAGGTTCAACTGCTGGAAAAAGAATTAGCCAGTGAGCTGGTCGATGAAGCCGATACGGGATTCAGCACCATTCGACTGGCGGTGAATGCTGACTCCCTGGCCACCTGGCTGCCCGATGCACTGGGCGAGCTGTTCCGCACAGGTATGCTGCTGGAACTGGAAGTGGATGATCAGGATGTCACCCTGGAGCATCTGCGTTCCGGTCAGGTGATGGGCGCTATCAGCTCCAGAGGGACTGCGTTGCAGGGTTGCAGCAGCGAAAAGTTAGGCGTCATGCGTTACATAACTGTTGCTACGCCCACGTTTATTGATGAGTTCTGTAACACCGGACTCAATAGCGGACTCAACAGTGACTCCCTGCGGAAGATTCCTACCGTGCTTTACGGCCGGGATGATGAACTGCAGAACCGCTTTCTTAAAAGGTATTTTGATCTGGATGCCGGCCAGTTCCCTGCGCACATACTCCCGGCGGCCCAGAGTTTTATTGACGCTGCCCGGCAGGGAATGGCTTATGCCCTGGTGCCTGAGTTGCAGGCTGCCCCCCAGTTAAACTCCGGGGAACTGGTCGAGATGATGCCCGGTAAGTATCTCGATGTAGCACTTTACTGGCACTGCTGGAATCTGCAGCCAGCCATGCTCAGGATTGTGGCAGACAACCTCCGTGTGGCTGCCAGAAACTGCCTGAGAAACTGAACGTTCAGCAGTGTCTGAACAATGAATGAGCACTGCTTCAGTGCGTGATTTCTAACCAGGCACGTTAGCGGAGCAATTAGGCTAGGGCAGAGACGGATTTAAGCACTCAATAGCATGCATACGTCAACTGTCTTGTTGGCACGAAAATCGCTATGAAAACACTGCGGTACTGTGCCACGCTAGGAGCCTGTCGGGCTTATGCTTTCGAGTTTAAATTTCAGTAGAGCGAGTCAGAATTTTCGATCAATTTGTGCGAATAGTTGACCTATTTAAGCAAATTGATCGGAAGTTCTGGCCGCTCTTCCTGGAATTTAAGCCGAAATTGTCGTGAGTCCGACAGGCTCCTAGGAGCCTGACCGAGAATAGGCAGGTCGGCCTAAAATCCAGAAAGAACGGCCACTTTTCGTTAGAAAGCGGATGAGAGTCTCGATAAATTCGATTGAATAGGCCCACTATTCGCACGAATTGATCGAAAAATTTGACTCGTTCTACTGAATTTTAATCTCGACCGCTATTCTCGGTCAGGCTCCTCGTGACTAGCCCTGCTATCAGGAACTTGCAGTGCGGCAGGGATTGTGCGAAATTCACTAGCGTTTAACAAATAAGCAACAATGAAGTAGTAAATTTGCTCATCAATGGTTGACGTACGTGAATGTACTGGCAGTTTCCTAGGAAACTGTCGGCTCGTAGCCAGGTCCAATAATACAAATAATAAAGAACGGAGCTATTGAGATGGTCAAACCGAAGATGGATTCGATAACCCTTCTGCTGGCAGTATTTGTGCTGGCCGTTATCACCACCGCAGCGACTTCCACCCTGATCTAGCCTTACAGTGTGATTGCTACAGGTAGGCCAGGGAACGGCTTACATTAATCACTGACCGAGTAGAACGCTTTCTCTGTTGCTATCCCTTGCATGGGAATATCCCAGTCCGCCGCAGTAATGCTTTCAACCTTCTGACACTCATGGGCCAGGCCAAAGAGCAAAGGCTTGCCGTCATGACGTGGGAAGGAAAAAGTCCGGTCATAAAACCCTCCTCCCATACCCAGACGGTTGCCCGCCTCATCAAAACCGGTCAGTGGCATTAAGACCAGATCCAGCTTCTCTGCCGGGAAGACGACAGATTGATCGTATTCGGGTTCAGGGATGCCGAAGCGGTTTTTTACCAGCCTGGTGTCGGGTTTATAAGGAAGAAAGTGCATCCGCTCCCTGGTTTCCGGATCAAGCACGGGCAGATAGCAGTGCTTGCCCAGAGCCCAGGTTTTTTCGACACACAACCGGGGGCTGATTTCCCCGTCGCTGGCTATATAAAAGGCGATATGCTGGCATTTTATAAACTCAGGGCGAGAGCAGATCACGCTGACCAGGTTCTCTTCTGCCCGGGCCTGTTCAACAGCGCTGAGGGATCTTCTTTTCTGCCTAAGCTGTTTGCGGAGTTCGGCTCTGTCCATGGGGATTCTGGTCACACTGTGTAGCCTGTCGACTCGTAACACTAACCCATAATCTTTCATCAGGACATCCCTGTCCTGTAAGTTGGAATGGAGCTGGAAAAAGAAAAGCCCCGTATCAACGAGGCTTTCAGAGCTGTATTCAGAAAACGATTTCGTCAGAACGGAATATCATCATCAAAGTCATCAAAAGCAGCTGCTGGCTGTGGAGCAGCCTGGGCTTGCTGCTGTGGCTGCTGTTGAGCCGGAGCCTGACGGGGAGCCTGCTGCTGGGAGGCACCACCGCCATACTGTTGTGGCGCAGACTGTTGCGGAGCCTGCTGCTGCGGGGCTTGTTGCGATGCAGGAGCCTGTTGCTGGTAGCCACCACCCATAGGTGCGCCCGTTCCAGCTCCGTCCTGGCGGCCGTCGAGCATCTGCATATCGTTGGCTACGATTTCAGTTGTGTAACGATCTTGCCCTTGTTGATCCTGCCATTTCCTCGTCTGCAATCGACCTTCAAGATAAACTTTGGAGCCTTTTCGCAGGTACTGCTGGCAGATCTCTGCAAGTTTGTTAAAGATGACCACACGATGCCATTCTGTGCGATCTTGCCTTTGACCTGTATTTTTATCCGTCCAGGAGTCGCTGGTAGCAACATTAAGAGTGGCTACCGCACTGCCATTTTGGGTAAAACGAACCTCGGGGTCCTGCCCCAGATTACCGATCAGAATTACCTTGTTAACACCACGTGCCATCTGTTTCTCCAGTATTCAAATTCAGTTCATGTCATCGTAGACGGTGGTTGCTGTTTCAGCACTCGCCATACTGGCGCAGGGCTGAGAGATCCAGGCTGCGCCTGTCCACCTTGAGGTAGGCCGTTCTTTCACTGTCCAGAACCGTCACCTCTTCGACCCCGGGTATTACTGCCAGTTCCCTGCCCATGGAGTGGGCGTCCAGGCTCACTGACGGATCCAGGGCCATAACCATACTGCTGACATAAGGGGGTTGCTTCATGGTAACAGACAACAGACACCATAGGGCAGTCGGGATTACACAAATGACGATGACCCCGCTGACACCCCAACTGTCCAGAGCCAGGCCCCCCAGCGCCCCGCCCAGTCCGGCGCCGAGAAACTGACAGGAAGAATAGAGCCCCATGGCGCTGCCACGGGTGCCGGCTGGCGACAGCTTGCTGACCAGTGATGGCAGGCTGGCTTCGAGGAAGTTAAAGGCGACAAAGAACAGGAAAATACCCAGCATCAGACTCAGCGTACTGCTCTCGCCGCCCAGCATCACCATCATGGAAACCAGGAGCAGGGCGACAGCGCCACTGAAACACTGCTTCATGAGCCGGTATTTCTCACTGAGGATGATGAAAGGAATCATGAAGGCAAAGGAGGTCACCAGGCTGATCATGTAAACCCAGCCGTGGGATTCCCTGGCCAGCCCGACGGTGTCCTGCAGCAGCCGCGGAAAGAAAACGAACAGCCCCATGACAATAAAATGCAGGATAAAAATACCCGCCATCAGGCGCAGCAGCTCCCGGTTCCTGAAAATGGCTCCGAACTCTGACTGGGAAACGGAGGTGTTCAGATCCCGGCGGCTGATCACAGGAGAAGGTACCAGTAACAGCACAATAAACATGGCGATCACCACCATCACGGCATTACTGGTGAAGATGCCCGACAGCCCCCACCAGCTGGCAAACAGCGGGCCGATGATCATCGCCACACAGAAAGACAGGCCAATGGACATGCCGAAAATAGCCATGGCCTTGGTGCGGTGCTGGTCCCGGGTCAGATCTGCCAGAAGTGCGGTAACAGCCCCGGCGATGGCGCCGCAACCCTGAAGCACACGGCCAAATATCACCTCCTGAATGGTTTCAGCCTGGGCCGACACCAGGCTGCCCAGCAGGAAAATCAGCAGACCCAGAAGAATAACCGGCTTACGGCCAATCCGGTCTGAAAGCCAGCCAAAGGGAATCTGTAACAGTGCCTGGCTGAAACCATAGGCGCCTATGGCCAGGCCCGTCAGAGCCGGTGTAGCCCCCTGCAGGTCATCGGCATAGAGCACCATCACCGGCAGCACCATGAACAGGCCGAACATGCGAAAAGCAAAAACCAGCGATAGCGACAGTGTGGCTTTCAATTCCTGTGGGGACATTCCTGACTTCTTATAAGCATTTGTACCAGCGCAGAGTTTATCAGGAATTTCCGGGCGCTGCCCCTGGAGCCTGTCCGGGAATAGACTGGTCGGCCTAAAGCCCAGAAAGAACGGCCGCAGCCTTGAGCGTTCTAGACAGCTCCACTGAATTTGATTAAACAGGTCAAGTATTCGCACAAATTCAGTGAAAAATCTGACTCGTTCTACTGACTCTGAACATAAAGAGTATTCTCGACCGCGGTTCCCGGTCAGGCTCCCAGGAAGCAGGTTGCGACAATCTGTCACAAGACGGACGCTGCTGGCCGGTCTATTCATAAACCGTGCCTTTATGTTTACAGGAGAAGGGGGGGAATGAACTGCGGGTGGAAGCTGTTCCTGATGACTTTTCTGTCGTGTTGTCTGTCTACTGTTGCTTTCCTGGCTTACTCCTTCGACGATCTGCCGGCCCCGCCATGGAACCAGATCTCCCAGTGCCCTGATATCACCACTTTGGATTCATTCGTATCAGAAACTGCCACGGCGAATTCTTCTGGTGATGAGCAATGGGTTGTGCATCTGGAACTGCCGGAAACTGATGCTTTTCCAGCACTCTGTCTGTCTTTCGATATTATTGCTACCAGCAGCCTTGGGAATCGAACGGTCATGGAAGTCTGTCAGCAGAGCACGGGAGAGAGCAGGCCGTACCGACTGAATCTGTTAAAGAAAAACGGGCAGGGTATGCTGGAAGAGGTCTTTAGTTTTTCTACGTCAGGCCTTGATCAGGGACTGGCCAAAGGAATACAGCCCTACACGGATTCCGGCCTCTGGGCTTTTGGTCATGGTTGCGGCGCTCTGATGCACGGGCTGATGTTGGCAGCGCATGCCTGGAAGTCGCTGGTGAAGCTGCAGGGATATGTCAGTGGAAGAACCTCCTGCGGACACAGGATGAACCAGAAGAGGTTGCAGAGAGAAGCTGTTTTTTTCCTGGGGTATTTTTCCGGATACCTGGTACATATGCTTGAGTTCTTTAGCCTGGCCAGTGACTGGGCGATGCCAGGCTGGTCCCACCTTGTGCTGCATTCTGGCATGCTGTTGTTTTCTGAGCTGGCACGAAGATTGGACTGCCAATGCCGGCACAGGTACTTCAACCCGCATTGCGGGATGCTGGCCTTTAATGTTGTCTATGTTCTCCAGGCCGCTGTCTGGGCAATCTATTAAATTGGATCATTGTCGTTTAACCTGTACGCTGCTTAAACCTGAAGGCAGCAGATATCAAAAATTGAACATTTCAGTGTTTCCGCAGCCTCCAGCTTGGTCAAAGCGGATTTATGAATTTTTCGGGCTAGATTATTCTGAAGGATTCATGCAGAGGTTCTGGGAGAAGCCGGGATGAAGAAGGGGGGCTGTCCGCTCGTATTAGCCATTATGGCCTGTTTTCTGGTCGGCTGTGCCGGCGAAAACGGTTTCCGGGTGGAGAACCTGGCCAAGAGTGACATTGATATGGTGGCGGAAGCCCATGTCCGTGAAACCAGGGAATTGCTTGAGGATCTGACCGGTAAGCTCTATCGCCGTAATCCCAGTCAGTTGCATCGTGCCCCCGGGCAGACCCTGGAGTCACGCATGGAACAGCTGTTTGGTTCGGAACGGACGGAGTCCCATGAGGAGTTGGAGGGCCGAAGAAGCATTGAAGCCATGCTGCTGGCCTTTGATGACGATTTCCAGGGCGACCGTGTGTTCGCCATGATGCTGGGCCTGGCAACCATGATGGCTCACAGCTACGAGAACAAGGACAGGTTTTTTATGCTGGACAAGCTGGATGAGCAGAAACTCTACAATAGTGCCAGAAATATTGAGATCCTGTCCTGGCGCCTGCGTTCGCGAAGCCGGGCAGACGGAGAGCTGTTCCTTTTGAGCAACTCCTTTGGTAAACAGCCCAACCTCAGCTTTGAACGGGTGTTCAGTAAACTGATTGCCCACCAGGACATGATGGCTATCCTGGTCTCCCAGAAAAACAACCGGGCCATCAATAAAGTGGTTCAGGGGGTTGCCACAACAATGTTCCTGCCTATCTGACCAGCCCTTTACCTTTCTATCTCTACCCATGCGTGATTCATAACTCTGCTTTCGCTTTCATTGATCAGGTTTACGGCAAGGCCTGGATCAGGATCACCACCGCCAATATGGGCGACTACGATTTCTGAATGGGCATAGTCAGCCGCCCCTCAAGGGCGGCTGACTAACAGTTGCTACAGTTTAAATCAGTGATTAGGCAGTAATTGTCGTATTAGAAGTTCGAGTTGATCCGCTCTCTGGTCAGCATGTTTGAAGCCGGCCAGCATGGCTTCAGTCAGAGCGTCAATTTTACGATCCTGCTGATCGAATCTCCGGTCATGTTGGTCGAATCTCTGATCATGCTGGTCAAGTCTTCGATCGACCTGCTCGAACCGGTTGCACATTTCCTGACGGGTTTCCAGCAGGATCTTCTGGGTTTCGCCGGTAATGGTGATCAGGCTTCGAACGGCACTGTCGAGAGAATCAAAGTGCGACTCCAAGCGTTCAACCC
>JBPCXN010000160.1:0-24830 GCA_051008495.1 Endozoicomonas sp.
TGCAAGGGCACCCGGTGACGAAAACCAAGCACTGGACGAAAAATTAAGGCAGAGACAACTGCCCAACCGCCTCTGAAGAACCAGACGAACCATACCTGAGTGACCCGTTAGAGCAGCGGCAAACCAAGCAAAGACCTACAAATAACCGAGGGGCACCCGGTTACTGCTGATGGAGGCTTCTGTGTAAGTCCAATCGCTATAGACTGGCTGTAGCCTGTGAAGTCAGAAGCCTCGCCTGAGAAGGTGGGGAGTGTCACAATCGGCGGTCAGTAATTACTCTGCTTGCAAACATTAAATGAATGAACTGAACCTTGATAAAGATGGTTACCTGGTCAAGCTGGAAGACTGGAGCCGTGATGTGGCGGCCTGTCTGGCCCTGGAAGAGGGTATAGAGCTGACAGACGCCCACTGGGAGGTACTGGGTGCATTGCGTGGCTTTTACAACACCTATGAACATGCGCCCAGCCAGCGCCCTTTCGTGAAGCATATTGCCAATGTGCTGGGTAAGGAGAAAGGCAACAGTATGTATCTGATGGGCCTGTTTCCCGGGAGTCCTGCAAAAATCGCCGCCAGAATTGCCGGTTTGCCCAGACCGACCAACTGCTTTTGATGACCTGTAAGTCCGCGTATATGCCGCGGGCTTTTTTTTAGCAGGACAGGCAGTAACTTTCTGTACTTTCAAAAAATCTTCAGGGATGTCTTGATTTAAGGTGATAGATGTTGGGTTGATTTCCAATCAAGAACAGTTTGTTTTTTTAGTTAAAATGATTCGTTCAATATCTATAGATATCGAGTTCATGCTTATAAGAAGAGTCTGGATGGATTTTCAGGGTGGAGGCAGTATAAAAATGGTCGGAGCGAGAGGATTTGAACCTCCGACCCCCACAACCCCATTGTGGTGCGCTACCAGGCTGCGCTACGCTCCGACACATGGCTGACGGGGACAACTGTCGCTATCAGCGCTGCGTATATTACCTTTATGGCGATGTTTTGCAACCCCAGCGGCGAAAGGCGGGTTTTTTCTGTAACTGTGGTTAGGAAACAGGAAACAGGAAACAGGTAAAGCAGGAGTTTTGCCTTGTGCAGACTTCGCCTGTTTTTACCTGATACTATGAAGTACGATAGTCAGAAGTTGACTGAATCAGGAGCCAGCCGGTGCCTCGCCTCTATAAATCACTAATAACTCTTTTTTTTGCACTGACGCTGACCAGTGTTCAGGCCAGTAATGAGAAAATTGCTGGAGATCCGGTCAAGGAGCAGCCGGGACTGAAAGTCAAGCTCAGCACCAGCAAAGGCGATATCATTCTCAAGCTGGATAAAGATAAAGCACCACTGACGGTGGAGAACTTC
The DNA here is from genome assembly GCA_051008495.1 of Endozoicomonas sp. Lineage (GTDB taxonomy): Bacteria > Pseudomonadota > Gammaproteobacteria > Pseudomonadales > Endozoicomonadaceae > Endozoicomonas_A. The sequence goes on from JBPCXN010000160.1 coordinate 1,351, forward strand.
CTGCATTACGTAGAATCCGGCTTTTATCAAAACCTGGTGTTTCACCGGGTGATCCCCGGGTTTATGGTTCAGACGGGTGGCATGACAGCGGATATGTCGCAAAAGAACACCACCCGCAGGCCTGTTCAGAATGAGTCTGCCAATGGCTTAAGCAACCGCCGTGGCACCATCGCTATGGCAAGAACCACTGATCCGAACAGCGCCACTTCCCAGTTTTTCATTAATACCGTCAACAATACTAATCTGAATTATCGAGCTGGTCGCTCCGGTTATGCCGTGTTTGGTGAAGTGGCGGAAGGTATGGATGTTGTCGACAGGATCAGCGGAGAGAAGACAGGGCGTCGTGGGCGTTATTCTGATGTGCCTGTTGAACCCATCCAAATACTCAAAGTTGAGAGAGTAAGCCCCAGGGCTGTAGTAGGCAAAAAGGCAGGCTTTTAAGGGGAATTCCCTTTGCAGTCCCGCTGCTCACTTTATTAGAATGCCCTGTTTCATTTCCTTCCTGGCAGGGCCGCTCTCTCTATGTTTCCATGTCTGAAACGTTTCTTTGTCATTCTGACGATAATAACCATGACAGGTTGCAAACCAGCCAGCCAGATTAAAGAAGTGACGATTGATGCTGTCAATCTCCAGGAAATGACTCAACTGGTCAAAGAACAGGGCTGGGTGCTGGTCGATGTACGGGAGAGCGATTGGTTCAATGGCTGGCCCTCGCCCTATGCAGACAAGGGGGGGCATATTCCTGGCGCCAGGAACTTTGACCTGGACTGGATATCCGCCGGGCAGCCCTATATTGACCGTTTGCTGCACAGCAAAGGTATCCATTCTTCAACGGGCCTGGTGATTTATGGCAAGGACGAGCTGGATGCCAGCGTATTTGCTCAATGGCTGGTAACAGAACAGGGTTTTGAACCCGACCTTATTCGAACCTACGATGAGGCATTCAGTGGCTGGCTGAGCAGGGGAGAAGAACCTGATGCTGTGCCTGGCTATGAAAGGCTGGTGCCGCCGGAATGGGTTGAGCAGCAGAGAGTTTCAAATGACCGGCTGGTTATTCTTGATGTTGCCTTCGCAAAGGGGGCGCGCTATTTGGTAAGTCACATTCCTGGAGCCCTGTATGTTGATACCAATACCATAGAGTCCGAGTCACTCTGGAATCTCAGGGCGCCTGAGCAGCTGGAGAGTACTCTGATATCTCTGGGTATTGCCCATGACACGCCTGTCCTCGTTTATGGCGATGATATGACAGCTGCTGCAAGGCTGGTGTCTGTACTGGAGTTTTCCGGTGTCCGTGATGTTCGCCTTCTTAATGGTGGCTGGCAAGCCTGGCGTTCAACCATTTACCCCATAGAGAGTGGTTTCAACAGGCCAGAAAAAATACAGTCCTTTGGTGCTGAGCTGCCAACTCGTACTGAAATTGTCGTCAATACCGATCAGATCAAGGAAATGAATACTGATGATAAAGCATTCCTGGTCAGTGTCCGCTCCTGGCCTGAATACATCGGCGAGACCAGTGGCTACAGCTATATAGAGCCGAAGGGGCGGATTCCCGGGGCTGTCTGGGGGCGGTCGGGCACTGATCCATACAATATGCAGGACTACCTCAATCCGGATAACACGCTCAGGGAGCCAGCGGATATTGAGGCCTATTGGCAGGCTCATAATATTGGCAAAGAAAACACCATAGTCTTTTATTGTGGTACCGGCTGGCGAGCGAGCCTGGCCTGGTTTGCCGCCAGCATCATGGGCTATGAGAATGCTGCCGTCTATGACGGTGGCTGGTATGAGTGGAGTTCTGATCCGGACAGGCCGATAGCTGAGGGTTAACCGCATTACGCAGGCATTGTCAGAAACCCTGATATACAAGACCTCAAGGACGGGCATATTAACAAGACAATCGCAGTCTTATGCCTATGAAGCCATTTTTTCTACCATTAGCCTGTTCTGATGCCCTCTGATGGAAGACCGTCTCTCCACTGCAGATAGAAAAAGGCACAGAAGCCAGCGGGGGCTTCTGTGCCTTTTCCAGGTTCGAACGGAGGCGTCTTTAAAGTTCGTCTTTTGGTGTCATTGCAGGTTCGATCACCCTGGTGGTGAAGGAGTGGTAATACTCCAGGCCAGGCATGGGGTGTTTCAGGTCTTTAATTTCATTGGGTCTTAGGATATTCGGCGTAGCCCTTGTCCAGTCGCATTCTTTAGGCTTGACCCATGCCTGCTTTTCCCAGGCAGCTCCGGAAGACAGCCCGGTATCACATTGAGAGACGTACTGACCTAAGCCTTCAAAATCGGCCTCGGCAGAAAAGATAACGCCCTTTTTCATGCTGAGCATATGATACACCGCCCGCCTTTTTTCGTTGTCTTTACTGGCGGGCCTGAGAACGCTGGCATCAATGCCACTCTTAACCCGGAATGTCTTTGGATAGCCGTCGTTGAGCAGTTTTGGCTCCTGGCCTGATGCTATCTTTGAGCTTACAGCCTGCCCCCAGAGCCCTACATGATGAAGGCTTACCGGCTGGTTCACAGGGTAGCGAACGACCACAAGGTTATGATGATGACCCCTCAGAACCATTGCGCGGGTATAAGGGTCAATATTCAGGGCGCTGAAATCTCCCCTGAAGGAGGTTTCAGGCTCAGGCTTGACTCCTGTGGCGGCAGTTGTGAAGCCGTTGTCAGCGTATTGCAGGATTCCGTCACCATCGCTGTTAATGGCTTCTTCCTTGAAATCAACCCAGCGGTCTACAGGCACACCGTCTGGCAGAGCGACGCTCTGCATCAGGGCCCTGGAATAATGACTTTCCTTTTTCGTCAGGTTCCTTTCCATAACACCAATAATGTGGAAGGTTCCCTCCGTGTCCTGATAGATATCCAGTCCTGTCATGGGCTTGGTGTGGTCAATGCCGGGCCTGCCATCCCCCATGGATAGATAATTGCCTGCTTTCCATCCCTCAATGTTCACCAGGACGCCTTCTGCAATGTCAATGATGAAGAGGTGGCCATGCTGGGCGGCAAATAACCAGTTCTTCCCATGCTGGCGATTAAAGGCTTCACTGTAGGCCAGATAAATCGGAGAATTATACCAGGAACCTATTTTGCCCAGGTCTGGCGAGGGCGATAGAATCTGGGCAGCCCGCTGATCAGGGGTTCCAATAAAAACAAAACCATTTGAGCAACCGAAGGCAAACCGCTTTCCATCGAGCTGATGGTGAAATGTGCTCAGGCTGTGATGATGAGCAAAGTTGGAGTACTCATTCATCAAACAACCATCGAGGTGACCCTGATAGACGGTATCCCAGCCTTTGTCGCCCGTTTTGTGCTCAATCACAACGGCATGGCCCTGGCTATCCACCCCTGCCAGCTGGTGCACGAACTGATCATCAGCACCAGCCATAGTCGACAGGACCAGGGCTGAGACTGCCAGAAAAAGCTTTTTGCAAGACGGAATCATTTAAGCCTCCAAAACCTCTACAACGGATGTTCAGGAACTGGGTGTCCAGCCAGAACTGGTACACCTCAATCACTCTGGTCCACAGCCAGATCATTCTTTGGACACAGGAAGCTGCCTGGGGTTCAATCAATCGGTCAGTTTTTGTCTTAAAGGTCAGAAAATGCTCTGTCAGGAACAGGCTCTTAGTTGTTCTACAGACACTTCTGGCGGAAATGGGCTGCAAATCTACGTATAACTACAGGTTCGCATTCCGGCGTGTTCAGCGGCCTTTCCGGATATCATAGGCACCTTCGTTCCATGCCCATCGAATAACAGATTTCCGGAAACTTTCTTCTTTTATGAGCCAACTGAACCGGCTGGGTACTGACCCAATTGGCAAACTGCTGATCAAAATGACCCTGCCAGCCTGCACAGGTATGCTGGTGATCATGCTGTACAATATCGTCGACACCATTTTTGTTGGCCATTACGCTGGTTCCATGGCCATAGCCGGAATGTCTGTGGTGCTGCCGGTCAGCATGTTGCTGCCCACCCTGGGAATGGCCATCGGTGTTGGCAGTTCATCGATAATCTCCCGCAGTCTTGGCGCCAGGGATTTTGATAAAGCGCGACTGGCGTTTGGTAATGCTGTTTCTCTGGCGCTGGTGGTGGGTGTTGGCGCCTCGCTTATCAGCGCTGTTTTCGCGACCGAGATCCTCTACATCTTTGGCGGGCGTGACGAGATCCTGCCCCATGCTCTTGAGTACTATCTGATCATCATGCTGGGCATCCCTTTCTTTGGCGCCTGGATGTGTATGAACAACACTCTACGGGCCGAAGGGTTAACCCGGCAGGCTATGAAAGGGATGTTTCTTTCATCATTTTTAAACGTCGGGCTGGATGTTGTGTTTATTATCGTCCTGGGCATGGGGCTGAAAGGGGCGGCGATTGCAACGGTGATTTCACAGATAACAGGCCTGCTGTACTCCATCTCTTTCTACCGGAGCGGTAAAAGCCATATGCAGTTCAAGTCAGGGTATTTCCGCTTGAACCGGGCGATTCTCAGGGAGACCGTGTTTCTTGGCGCCTCGACTTTCGGGCGACAGGGCGCCGGCAGCGCTATGGTGATACTGCTGAACCAGAGCCTGCTCCTGTACGGTGGTGCTGTGGCTGTGGCGGTGTATGGGATTCTGCACCGGATTGTGTCACTGGTGTTTGTACCTGTAATCGGCATGACCCAGGGGTTTCTGCCAATCGCAAGTTACAACTATGGGGCCGGACAGTTAGACCGGGTCAGAGAGGTTATCTTTAAATCCATTGCGTTTGGCACAGTCGTCTGCTTCATTATGGCGGTGTTCATCTGGCTGTTCCCGGAGTTACTGATTGGACTGTTCACCCAGGATGCGACACTCATTGAACTGGGCTCTGAGGGGTTGAAAACCATTATTGTCCTGATGCCGCTGGCCGCTTCACAAAGCATTGCCGCCGGCTATTTCCAGGCCATAGGCCGTCCCGTGGCTGCCTTTATCCTGACCATCAGCCGCCAGGTACTGATGTTGATTCCCTTGCTGTACATACTGCCCAAGTTTTTTGAACTGAAAGGGGTCTGGCTGGCTTTTCCTGTGGCCGATTTTCTGGCCTGTGCACTGACAGTGACCGTCTTTATCAGGGAGCTGCCCAGGTTGAAAAACTGTCAAGGGGCGGATACTTCCCGGCAAGAGCCTTTGTTAAACTGACGCCAGGTCGAACCTTGAGCCAGTCTGCCATGTGTGGCTGGCCCAGGGATTCCACAGCCAATCATGCTTCCGCTTCGGCCCGGAAAACCGGTGTCCTGTCATTACTTTTTTCTGATGTAAGGCAGACCGTAAGAAGCTCGCCAGTAGGGCTAGATGACAGGGTCACTGGTTTTACGACGAGGCACCCACACTTTAGCCTGGCCCGTTGCCACCAGTTCCCCCAGGACATGGGCCTCGGCATCAAGAAGAATACGCTGTTTTTCTTTCATGATGGTGGTCACTGTCATTCTGGCGGTTACCGTATCACCGATATGGACGGGTTTTAGAAAGTTAAGCTCCTGCCCCATGTATGCGCAGCCTGGTCCTGGCAGTCGGGTGCCAACGAGAGTAGACCACAGGCTGGTGGTCAGCATGCCGTGGACGATGCGTTGTTTGAAGCGCGTTTGTTCAGAAAACTCTTCATTCAGGTGTAATGGGTTGGTGTCTCCTGATACTGCCGAGAACATCAATACATCGGCTTCGGTAAAAGTTTTTGCCACCACGGCAAACATACCGGTATCGAGATCATCCAGATAATAGCCATGCTGTTGCTCGAAGGCGGGATTGTTCATTGTTATGGCCCACATCAGCAGAATTGAACATAAGAAAGGGCGATTCTGACACTTCGAGCGTGCATCTGCAAAATATCCAGGCCGGTCAATAACCCATGCTTCCTTGAAACCATCTGCAGTTTCAGTAAAGTTCTCTGACCCGGATTGCCTGAAGACTAAAAACTGCAGAAATACCCGCTTTCAGAGGAAGTGCTTTTCTGTTTCAGTATCATGCTGGAAATTTGTACTTTTTGTCAGTAGCTGTTTGATTCCCTTAGAGAAAAAAAGCTTGCAATCCGAGGCGCTCAAGGTAATATAGCAGCCGTTCCGGTGAGGTGGCCGAGAGGCTGAAGGCGCTCCCCTGCTAAGGGAGTATACGGTTTGTAGCCGTATCGAGGGTTCGAATCCCTCCCTCACCGCCATATCCCTTCTCTAAGTTGCTGATCCTGCAACGAATTATTTTCACTGCTTGCTTGAATTTCCTCGTGTGTCCACGAAGTGCCCATTTTATTTTCTGATTACCACTGAACCACAGTCAGCTTGAGAAGGCGTTAAGACATTGGTGGTGAGTGAGTTGCAACACGCCCTTAATGCTGAATCATTGTGGTTATCTCGAAACGACGCTTGAACCGATAGTTGAACTCTTGCCGTATCACTGTGATATACGCAGGTGTAGTGGTGATCAGATAAGGATTTGTACATCACTCTGCTCAGCTATCCGCAAGTGCTGAATAATAAGGGAGTGGTAAAAAGCCTTTGGTGTGGCTTTAAAGGAGAAACGAAAAATAGAAGCTGGGTTGAGGGCGGGGTGAAGCAGAAAATGGTCGGAGCGAGAGGATTTGAACCTCCGACCCCCACAACCCCATTGTGGTGCGCTACCAGGCTGCGCTACGCTCCGAAGTGACGCGTTGCTGCGTCAGTGGCTTCGTATAATACATTGATTTTATTGGATTTCAAGTGTCTCTTGGCACAAATGTGCTGCTTACCAGCCATCCCGTTGCTCATTCAGTGGCAAGCAACTTGAATAGATGCCTGACTTCTTCCCTGCGGGCAAAGCGCTTTACACCGTGATGGTTGTCAAAGCTGATCACAAAACTGCTGTCGTTGACTTCCGAAACACGACCATCACCGAATATTGAGTGCCTGACACGAGCCTTGGCCTGCCATGGGGCAGTGTAATCCGGTTGTGGTTTTTTCCTGTCTGTTTGCCTGCTGCGATCGTGTTCGCTTCCAGAATAACGGTATCTTCCTGCCTTCTTTACCTTTGACTCCTCCCTCAGTTCTTCTATTGACGGAGCTGCATCAATGTCTCTCGATAGGCCCGGCCTTGCCTGCTTGAGGTAGCTTCTTGAAGCTGCAGTCAGTCCATTGGTGCTGAAAATCGTCTTTAATGCCTGGTCGTCATTGCCGTGCAGGGCTTTTGCCAGCTGAGTGGTAACAGAAAGTTGCATTTCATTTAGAAGAGGGCTGATTGTCTGGCGTGAGTCTGCAGCCCAGTCCTCATCTGATAGCCCATTTGATGTTTTGGAAGTGAACAGTACCAGTTTGCGTCTGGCCCTTGTCATGGCGACATATAGCAGCCTTCTCTCCGCTTCCAGGGTGTTTTCTGATTGGGTTGCCAGGTCATCGTCACGGATGAATGGCCAGTACCTGGTGGTTAAACCCGGTAGAAACACCACTGGCCACTCAAGCCCTTTAGCCTTGTGGCACGAGCTGAGCAGGATTGTTTCCTTTTGTCTGTGACGCTGCTTGGCGGGTGCCTGTCGTTTTTGCCGCAGTTCCTGAATATGATGACAACCGTCGTGCACTGAGTGATCCAGCCCCTTAAGCCAGGACAATAATCCATCCACCGCCAGTAGCTGCTCCTGGGTACGTTGCTCATTCAGACTCATTGACTCCAGGCTCTCACGGAATTCTGTCTGGAGAATGTAGGTTTTCAGTACTTCAGCAGCATTCTGACTACTCGCGGACTTTTCCAGGTACTGTAAGACCCTGGCCCTTTCCTTGAGTTTGTTCAGCTGATAATCGCTGATAGGGTTAATGTGCTCTGAGCAGTTTGCCAGCGCTTTGCCAAATCCCTGATTCAGTGCTTTCAACTGCTCCACAATCTGGTTAACCCACATTGATTTGACGCCAACATGGGGGAGAGTGAGTATCTTCTTCAGGCGTAGAAGCCGGTCATGCTCACTCATAACAGCCAGTTTTCCTGAGGCCAGTTCCAGAACTGCTACCAGAGCGGCAATTTCGGGGCGGTCAAAAAGGGAGGGGCCATCGCTGAAGTAGGCGATGCCCAGTTCCAGAAGACTCAGCTCTATGGGAACGGCCTGTGCCCAGACTCTCACGAGAACGGCAAGCGGCTCTTTACCTCCGGTCTCCTGTATGTGCTGCCTGATAGCAGTAATTACATCATTGGTGTCGTTTTTCTCGCAGTGTCTGAGTTCAATGGTTGAAGGTGGGATCTCTGGGTGTGAAATGCACACGACATCCCTGCGTGCACGGTTCTGACTTATCAGGTGGCTTGCGGCTAAAGCAATACTGTGCCCGTAGCGGAATGTATGGGGCATAGTCAGCCTGTTGATGTTGCCGGTGCGGCCAAAATCATCTTCAAAGTGACTGAGGATATTATGGATATTGGCGCCGGCGAACTCGTAGATGGTCTGGTCCGGGTCGCCCACTGCCATAATCCTTGCACGACTGCCGGCAATGATCTGGGTCAGTCTGTGCTGCAGGGTAGAGGTATCCTGGTATTCATCGACAATGATCCAGTCCATCCTGTTGGCAATGCGCGGCAGGATTTCCCGGTTGCTTTCAACCAGTCGAACGGGGTCGTATAGCATGTCCGTGAAAGTAATGGCTCTCTGGTCATGTCGCCATTGCTCAAAGTCATCGAAGAGTTCGATGAAGAAGTTGAAATCACCCGGCAGACCAGACTGTTCAAACTGAAGATCTGGTGAGGTCAGCGACGATTTCACGGCATCAATAAAGCCAATTGCCGCTTCAATATACCTGGCCTGGTCTGAGCGAATTCTGTCCTTAATACCCTCTGAAGCTTTCTGCAGCAATAGATCTTTTATTTTAAGCTCTATTTCCCTGTCACTCAGCGGGGCTGAGTTATATGGCGCGCGTAGCCCCCATTTCTCCAGGCTCTTCAACAGCCTGAGTCCAGTGGAATGATAGGTTCTGATCTCCGGCAGTCGCCCGTGTTCTGAGCAGAGCCGCTGCAACTTCTGGCTGAAGTCGATCTGGGCTGACTTGTTAAACATCATTACCATGATGCGTTGCGCTTCGGCACCGAACCCAAGCAGTGCTTTGACTCTATGCACCAGTGTCGTGGTTTTTCCAGATCCGGGAACGGCTATGCAGAGTGCATGCTCATCACTATGGTTGACCAGTGACTGCTGATGGCGGGTAAGCTGCAAAGACGACATAATAGGTAAAGGGGTGATGATATAGCTATTCTGAAGTCGTCTATGGTATCAGAATGCAGCGATTATCAGCGATAAATCAGCGGGAAGTTGCCATTCCATTTTTCAGCCGTGAGAAGGGTGGTTGCTGGAAGGCCAGCAAAGCAGTGTGGTGTAAGTTGCTGAATCACTTTTGCTTCTGGTTCTTACTGGTCGCTTGCCAAACTGCCTGAAAGAGATTGCATAACCCAGTGATTGATCAGATACCATTTGTAATTTTCAAGTGGCTGGCCTGCTGCAAATGCCAGCCAGGCCGTGATGGTAGGGTTAGTCCCATTAATCTCCTGCAGCGTCTGTCCGGCCTGCATCTTTTCATCAAGTTGCCAGAGCCACTGCCACTCTGTTTCGGTGATTTCTTCGCAGAATCGTGTCTTCAGCCATTCATTGATTTCAGCCAGATTGCCTGAGGCTGTTATCTTGGACGGTGGTCGCGTAAAGTCCTCTGTCCGGGCTGTTTTCAGCCAGGAAGGCGCAAGATGGTCATGGTCGATTCGCCACTCGTCTGCCTCGAACCGGGTTCTTTTCAATTTGACTGGAGGGATCGGGGGCTGCTCACCGGTTTCTTTGCGGACTAAATCCTGATATTCCTCAAGATACAGGTAGCGCTTGCACACGGAGGCGGTGTTGAATGTTTTCCAGGGCTCTTCCGGCTGTTCCTCCGGAGGGGGCTTGGTATCAGGATCGTAATCGACCCGGACAATACTGCGTTCGTAAGCCTTTAAATACTGTTCAAGAGTTTCCTGGCCGTTTTTCCTGTGTACCTCCTGGCCCCGCAGAGTCTCCGGCATTTTGTCATGACTGATGTGGGCCATTTTCAACAGATGCGGCGGCAGAAGGTCCAGCCTGACAGGGCAAAAAGTCTTGTCCTCTTGCGTCCCGGCTGTGGCGGCATCTTCCGGCTTGATCGAGTCTGTCCGGCCATGAGCACCCGGATTGTCGTGCATGGTTTTTAATGCCTCAAGCCAGCTGACCATGGCAGCGGGATGCTTGCGGAAGTAGTTCATGGCTTTCAGGGCAAAGACACCACAGCTGGCGAAGTCATGCTGCAGAATGGCTTCTGGATAGAAGCAGGTAACGGCCTTGTTAGGACAGAGTTCCTGCAATTTTCCATTCAGGAAGTTCCGGATAGACCTGGAAACTATGTTTTTCCCGCCTTCTGTCTCGTGGATATAACAGAGAACCTCATTCTCCCTGATATCCAGAAAGACACCGACGGTATGGGCCGAATTGTAATGCTCAAAGAAAAAGTGAGCCTGCCCGCCGGGCTCAAGCAGTGGACTCACCAGCTGCTGCAATGAATCGGAACCTGCGGAGCAGTAATGGCTCCATGGAATATCTGTCTCCGTCTCACCTTTAACAGCGCGGGCCTGTTCCGCCCGCTCCGTTTTCGCCTGATATAACCGGCAGACCATTTCCTTGCTTAGATAATACTCGCCATCGTTCTTGCGGGTGACCAGATCGTTTTTTCTTACCACCTTGAGGGGCTCATACTCTCTCAGCAACGGGTTAGGTACAACCTGCTCACCTTCGCGGGTACTCTTGACCACCTGCTTCCAGACGCAGCCCTGCTTTTCAAGAATTTTGACATCCATGGGTTTCAGGTAATCATCGGTGTCCAGCTTTTCCTTACGGCGATTGTTCACCATGAACTGCAGGTGAACATCGGGCAGTCTGGGGCTGGCCAGAGTCCCTTTGGCTTTAGGTCCTTTCTTGAACTTTTTGTCACTGTCGGCCAGCAGTTCGCTGTCAGTGAGTTTCCGGTCAAACACCAGCGCAATCCTTTTGCCATCGGCTACCTGTTCCGTGGAAGGCAGTGCCATGACCATGGAACCTTTGGTCTGGAGCGGGTAGGGGTCACACAGGAAGGTTTCCATCTTTCTGCTGTATCTGGGCCGGCGCTGCTTTTGCGATAACCCGTGGCGGGGCGATCTGTCTTCCAGCTGGATGCGATCCTGGTCGTGGATTTTTTTGACATTCTCGCTATGAAAAATGCGATTGTGCAGCCGGCGGGTCGAAGTTTCCGGGTCCTCTGCAAAGTGGTATGTACGGATTTTCCAGCTGCGCTGATCGGCTTTAATGGCGTTCCATGAGGCCTCTGAGGTCAGTGAGGCTCGCAGACCCGGGTCTATGGCGAGGGTCTTAAGGCGGGTGCAGTGCTCCACGTTGTAGGCATACACCTGACGGACATGGTCGGCCAGCCAAAGGCCGGGACGGTATTCAGACGCGTCAGTCTCCATCGGCTCAGGGCTTTCCTGAGTCGTTATCTGGGCAGATATTTCAGGGGTTGGAGCACTGCTTGGTGGATACATGAAATTCCCTCTCTTTTCCTGCTGGCCAGTCATTGGCACAAATTTTCAGTGTCTTTTTGACCGCAATTACAGCAAATGGTTCCAATCGTGAAGGGAACAGGCAGGATCGGGCAGAAAGAGCTCCTGCCGTAAAGAGAGAGAAAGTAAGCTGAAAGGGGTTTACCGGCATGGCCCGCCGGGTCACACCGGGACAGGATTATATGCCGATGGCGACACCTTCCCTTCTCGGGTCAGCCCCACCTTCCAGACCATCAGGAGTGATGACAATTCCATGAAGGCCGCTGTTCAGGTCTTTTATCCGCACTTCATAGCCCAGCTTCTCCAGCATGGGCTGCATGCCTTCGGCAGAAGTCCCTTTTTCAAGTTCAAACGGGCCGCTGCGATTGACCAGGTGGGGCAGGGCGATGGCCTCCTGAATGTTCATGCCCCAGTCGATGTGGGCGATCAATGTCTTGGTCACAAAGCCAATGATTCTGCTGCCGCCGGGAGAGCCAAGCACCAGGTAGGGTCTGTCCTTTTCATCCATGACAATGGTGGGCGCCATTGAGGATCTTGGCCGCTTGCCCGGTGCGACCCGGTTGGCGATGGGAACGCCATTGTCATGGCTGGCAAAGGAGAAATCGGTCATCTCATTGTTCAGAAGAAAGCCGCCGGTCATCAGCCGTGAGCCGAAGCCATTCTCAATGGTGGTGGTCATGGACAGGGCATTACCCTGGGCGTCGACAATGGAGATATGACTGGTGGAAGGCAGCTCTATGGACTGGTCATCAGCCAGCAGCAGGGCGTGATGCCATGAAGGCTGTCCGGCAGCGACCTGTTCCAGCACAACCCCTGACTTTAACTCTTCTGCTCGACGGGCAAGATAGCCTGGGTCCAGTAACCCCTGGGTTGGGACTGGCACATAGTCGCTGTCAGCCAGGTACCGGGCGCGATCTGCAAAAGCCAGTCTTGAAGCCCCTGCTATCAAACGCCAGGATCCCGGATTGTCAGGGCCCAACTCAGCGAGATCAAAGGATTGTAATATGCCCAGTATCTGACCGACAGCTACTGCGCCTGAGCTTGGCGGTCCCATACCGCAGATGTTGTACTGTCGATAGGAAGAACAGACCGGGTTTCGTTCTTTTACCTGGTAACTGGCAAGGTCCTGCAGGGACAGAACGCCGGGGTTTCCCCTGGCGCTGTTAACCGTTTTTACTATCTCTTTGGCAATGTCCCCCTGGTAAAAAGCCCTGGAGCCATGTTCTGATATCTGCTTCAGTGTCTGGGCAAATTCCGGGTTCTTTAGCAGGGCGCCTGCTTTCAGGGGGTTGCCCGCTTTGTCAAAAAAGTAGTTGCGGGTGGCCTTGAAACGTTTCAGGCGTTCCCGGTCTTTTTCAATCAGGCTGGCCAGCCGGAGCGAAACCCTGAAGCCCTTCTCTGCCAGTTCGATGGCTGGCTGGAACAGCTCCGGCCAGGGCAGTTTGCCGTAACGCTGATGCATTTCTTCCAGCAGCTTTACCGTGCCTGGCGTGCCCACTGAACGTCCGCCAACTACGGCATCGTAAAACTTCAGAGGAACACCTTTTTCATCCTGGAACAGGGTAGGAGTGGCTGCGGCGGGAGCGGTTTCCCGACCGTCCAGAGTGATCAGTTTTCTCGCTTTTGAATCGTAATACAGGGTAAAGGCGCCACCCCCAATGCCGGACGACTGGGGTTCAACAAGATTCAGAATCAGCTGTACGGTAATTGCTGCATCAGCAGCGCTGCCGCCTTTTTGCAATATCCGGTTGCCGGCGTCGGCTGCCAGGGGGTTAGCAGCCACGACCATGTGCCTGCTGCTGTTCAGCAGACTCTTGACCTGGGTGCCAGTGGCCTCTTCCGGGGCCACTTCTTCGCTGGTGTCTGTTGCCAGAACATTGGTACTAATTATTAGCAGGCAGGCAAGGCTGACCGTTTTCAACATTCCTCCGGACATGGTCGTTTATCCTTTTCTTTATTAGTAGTAAGAACCGGCTGCCTCTTAAATTTCATATGCTGGTCAGAGCAGGCAGTGGCCCGTACCCCATCCTGAAACAACTGTTCTATTTTCTCAAGGTTTCTGGCGCCGTTACGGGTTGACGCACTAGGGAAACTAACTAGTGTTGTTTGTGGCATCGCTATAAGAATCCCGCCAGACTGGCATTGCCAGCAGCGAACCGTGGTAAGGGGAAGCGCTATGTTAGTCACCATTGCCCGTTTTTCATTTCCCTACGAGGCTCACCTGGCAAGGGGGCTGCTGGAGGTTGAGTCCATTCCTGCTTTTGTGGCAGACGAACATACCGTTTCGATGAACTGGCTATACTCCAATGCCCTGGGGGGTGTCAGGCTGCAGGTTCCGGCCCGTTTTGGACACCGGGCCAGGGAAGTGATTATGACCCGGCATAATGAAAACGAGAGTCTGTTTGACGACTATGTAGGAACCTGTTCACACTGTGGAGGCAAAAGACTGCAGTGGTGCTTGTTAGGTAAACGCAGGGCTTTTATCATGTTCTGGCTGGTCCAGTTTCCACTTTATCCCGTGGCAGAAGCATACAGGTGTCGGGATTGCGGCAGAATGAGTCAGAAGAACTGGCTGGTTCCCGGCCTTGATTGCAAGAAGCAGCGAGTGAACCGCGATCCCCCTCCGCAGTAGCGCCCACTCACTAACGGGCAGTAAGCAGAAGTTCAAAGTTCTGATTTTCAGAACGGGTAGTCAAACTGTTCGGAAACTACTTTCTGTTAAAAAAAGAACACCTAAGTATAATGCCCGCGAATTCGACTTTAGGTGATCTTCCCCATGCAAATCATTATGAGCCTGGTCGGGATGGCGACGATTCTGGCGCTCGCAGTCCTGCTTTCTGACAACCGAAAAGCTATTAACCTGCGTACCGTTGGTGGCGCTTTCGCTCTCCAGGCGGTAATGGGGGCATTTGTTCTTTATATACCCGTTGGCCAGGTGATGCTGGAAGCCATGACCAATGGCGTCAACGCGGTCCTGAGTTTTGCCAGCGATGGTATCGGTTTCGTCTTTGGTGACCTGGCCAATTTCAAGCTGGGCTTTATTTTTGCTGTGAACGTACTGCCTGTTATTGTTTTCTTTGCCTCCCTGGTAGCCGTGCTGTATTACCTCGGCATCATGCAGTTTGTTATCAAGATCCTGGGTGGTGGTCTGCAAAAGTTGCTGGGCACCAGTCGTACAGAATCCCTGTCAGCAGCGGCGAACATCTTCGTTGGCCAGACCGAGGCTCCCCTGCTGGTTAAGCCTTACATCAGCCGCATGACCAACTCTGAGCTGTTTGCCATCATGGTCGGCGGTGTCGCTTCTATCGCCGGTACTGTTATGGCCGGTATTGCCAGCATGGGTGTTGACCTGCAGTTCCTGATCGCAGCCAGTTTCATGGCGGCTCCGGGTGGTCTGCTGATGGCCAAGATCATCAAACCGGAAACAGAGACTCCGAAAGAGTTTGATAAAGCCAGCGAAGAAGCTGCAGAAGAAGACAAGCCTGCCAACATCTTTGACGCTGCTGCTACCGGTGCCGCTTCCGGTATGAAACTGGCGGCCCTGATCGGCGCCATGCTGATCGCCTTCATTTCCCTGATCGCCATGGGTAACGGTATCCTGGGGTGGTTTGGTGGCTTGGCTGGCTTCCCTGAGCTGACCATCGAACTGATCCTTGGCTACATCTTCTCCCCTCTGGCTTTCCTGATCGGTGTACCCTGGGCTGAAGCTCTGGACGCCGGTAGCTTCCTGGGTCAGAAGATCGTTCTGAACGAGTTCGTGGCGTTCTCCAACTTTGCCACTTTTGTTGATCCTGCCCTGGCCGCTGAAGCTGGTGTCAGAGTCTTCTCCGAGCACACCCAGGCGATCATGACCTTCGCTCTCTGTGGTTTCGCAAACCTGTCGTCTATTGCCATCCTGCTGGGTGGTCTCGGTGCCATAGCGCCAAACCGTCGTCAGGATATTGCCCGCTTCGGTCTGAAGGCAGTAACCGCCGGTACTCTCTCCAACCTGATGAGTGCCACCATCGCCGGCCTGTTCCTGGCGCTGTAAAGTTCGTTCATCAAAGCAGAGCATGAGGCCTTCATGCTCTGCATTTTTTCCTTCTGAATAGCCTTTCTTTTTTCTTCACCGATTTCATCTATAGTTAGCCTGTGTTTTTTCTCGGATAACACGGTTACCAGATGTGGGAAGTATTTCTGGCCATGCTGACTGGCTTTATAGTGGGCGTCATCTTCAGCATGTTCCGGCTTCCGATCCCGGCGCCCCCGGTTCTGGCAGGCGTAATGGGAATCGTCGGTGTTTACCTCGGCCACGAGTGTTACCAGCTAATCATTCAGCGCTTCTTCTCATGAGTTGATCCTTCCATCCTTTGTTCATTGCCTCCAGGACTTTGGGCGATTAGACTCCGTCAATTGCTTTTTGAATGGAGTATTCAATGGTCGCACGGAGCCAAAAACAAACCACCTGGCTTGTTATCTTTTCCGTCCTGGCTGTGCATCTGGCTTTGGCTTCCGGTGTGCCGCTCGGCGTTGATGAAGCACATTATGCCCTCTATGCCCTGCACCCGGCGCTGAGCTACTTTGATCACCCTCCCATGGTAGGCTGGCTGCAGATGCTGGTGGCACCGCTGGGTTATAACGAGTTTACTGTCCGGCTGTTGCCCGCCCTGCTGTATGCTCTGGCCAGTTTCCTGGCTTACCGGCTGAGCTTTCGCCTGTTTCCCGATGGGCCGGAGAACCAGGGGCTGGTGGCTGTTTTCCTGCTGAATACTGCGCCCATATTGCAGCTCATGGGCTGGGGGCTGGTGCCTGACCTGCCTTTAATGGTGATTGCCCTGCTGGCTGTGGCAGCGGTCATCCGGATCCACGACCATAATCGTTTGACTGACTGGTTGCTGCTGGGGGTGATCTACGGGCTGGCCGGATTAAGCAAGTACACCGCTGTTTTTCTTCCGCTGGGTATGGTGATCTTCATGACCCAGCAACAGGGATTGCGCTGGATACGCCAGCCGGGACCATGGCTGGCAGCCCTGGTTTCTCTGTTGCTTATATCTCCTGTCCTCATCTGGAATGCCGCCAATGACTGGATCTCTTTCACTTACCAGACGGATCGTGGCCTGGAAGTGAAAGAATGGGATTTGATGGGGGCCTTATCCATCCAGGTCGCCCAGATGCTGCTTTACACATTCCTGGCCTATGTAGGTGTCATTGCCGCCACAATCAGAGTGCTTAGAGACCGTGAAGATGCATCTGCGACGCCTGCAGCCTGGTTGCTGATCTGGAGTGGCTGGCCGTTGCTACTGGTGACTGGCTGGTCTGCCGGTGGCGGCGCGGTCCTGCCAAACTGGCCGGCCATGGGCTGGACTGTACTGGCGCCTTTGACGGCGCGCTGGATCTGCCTGTTCTGGGAAAAACTCTGGGTCAAGCTGCTGACCCTTTTCTCCAGTGTGTTATCCATTGGCCTGATCGTGTTTCTCTTTGGTTTCCTGGCGTTTATGCCTCTGTCACTGTTCCCGTTCATGAAGCCCGCTATTCGTGATCTGATCGGCTGGCAGGAAGCGGCTGTCCATGGTCGTCAACTGCTGGAAGAAATGCGAGCCGAAACCGCAAGCGAAGCCCCGGTTCTGCTGGTGGACAACTGGTCGAGGGCCAGCCGGATCACCTGGTACGCCAGGCCTGAGCCTGTGCAGGTATTAACACACAGGGTTTCCCAGTTCAGCGTCTGGTTTGGTATGCCGGACGAAAACACCACGGGGATTCTCATCCGTGACCGGAAAGAGCCTCCGGCTGATGGTCGCTACAGCAAGGACGGAATGGACTGCAGGCTTCAGGATGTGCTGGATACCGGGGTGGATGGCATAACCGTCAACAGCTTCCAGTTTTACCGCTGTGAGCCTGCCTCTGAATAACCCGGTGGGTTGGTACATTCCTCAGGGCGGTTCGGGACAGAATCCTCACTGTCCCGGCCGCTTTCCTGGTTGCACAGACGGCCTTTCCTGGGTTTTTGCCATGTATATGACCAGGACGGTATTTCTGCCTGCAGGGCGCTTCCGTCACTTGGCCTGTATCAAACTCCTATGATTCAATGCACGTTTATATGGAGTTTCCCATACTTGCCTCTGTAACACCGGTGCCTGTTATAATCCGCGCGGCTTTTTATTGATTAAAGGTATATAGACGATGTCCTTAGATGAGCAACTCTGCTCGACGAGATCAAGCTCCATTATCAGGTGGGCATCCCTATTGCTGTTGCCGGTTGTTGCGATTCTTCTTTTTGATTCGATCAACTATCCGGTATTTTTCTGGGCCAATCAGAATTTGGTTGATCTGACCGGCGAAGCCCTCTGGGTAGTGCTGACTAACCTGGGCGACGGTTTCTTCCTCTTTCCACTGACCATGCTGTTGTTTGTCAGAAAGCCCGAGACGCAACTGTCTATTCTGCTGACCATGCTGATCGGTGCGCTCATCATTAATATTGGCAAGCCGGTCATCGATGTTGCCCGTCCTGTTGGCGAGCTGGGCCGGGAGCTGGTTAATGTCGTGGGGCCTGTGGTCAGGAGTAAATCCTTCCCTTCCGGGCACGCAGGCACGGTTTTTTTGATTGCCGGACTGGCCCTGGTGCATATCAAGTCACCATTGCGTTGGCTGGTGGTACTGGTGGCTGCCCTGTCAGCAGTTTCAAGAGTGGCTGTTGGTGCTCACTGGCCCGTTGATATCTTCATGGGCGCCTGGATTGGACTGGTTAGCGCGGCCGCAGGCAGCATCCTGGCGCTGCGCAGTGGCACCGGCTTTAAGACCCGCATTATCTTTATTTTGCTGGGGCTGCTGTGTGCCGGGCTTCTGCCTTTCTATAAAAATGGTTTTGAGCCGTTCGGTTATGTCACCGTCATGCAATATCTGTTGGCGGTTATTTCCCTGCTTATGACGATCAAGGCGTGTATGGACCTTTTTAACTTGCATATCAGGGAGCAGCTTTTCCAGGAAGGTACCCTGCTCAACAGGCTATTCACCCAGTTTCAGCGATTCATCAAGTTCGGTCTGGTTGGCGCCAGCGGCTTTGTAGTGGACATGGGCATATACACGCTCCTGGGCAGCCTGCTGGGAGTTCCTCACCTGCTGGCCCGGGGTGGGTCTTACTGGGTAGCGGCCAGCTGGAACTGGTTCTGGAACCGGACTTTCACCTTCTCGAATGCGCCCAAAGACAAGAAAGCTTTCCAGTGGGGCAAGTACCTCAGCATGTGCCTGGTAAGCTTCTTTCCGAACTGGGGAACCTACTACCTGATGACCACTTATGTGCCGTTTTTCAGTGAGTACAAGCAACTGGCACTGGTGGCTGGTGTCCTGGCGGGAATGTTTTTCAACTTTACCTTTGCGTCCCTGTTTATTTTTTCCGGGCGTAAAACTGCGGCAGTAGGGAGTAGTCGCTGATGAAAGTGGATACTATGCGGGTGATCGACCGCTATGCAGGAGTGCCGCTGTGCTTCCTGCTGGGGCTTTGCTACCGGTTCCTGGCGTTGTTCAGGAAACCGGTGCCCTGTGATCCTGACAAAGTGCTGTTCGTGGAATTGTCGGAAATGGGCAGCGCCATTCTGGTGGACCCTTCCATGCGCTGGCTGAAAGAGCAGGGCAGGGAGCTGCACTTTGTTATTTTTGAAAAGAATGCCGCCAGCCTGGATCTGCTGAAAACAATTCCCCGGGAGAATATCTTCACTATCCGGCCGGATAACCTGTTCACGCTGGCTTTCGACAGCCTGCGGTTCCTGTTCTGGTGTCGGTCCAGGAAGATCGACACCGTTATCGACCTGGAGCTGTTCTCCCGGGTTACCGCACTGCTTTCAAGATTGTGCGGCGCAACGAACCGCGTCGGCTTTGACAGAGTCCATGAAGAGGGTTTGTACCGGGGTAACTTCCTCACGCATCCGGTGATGTATAACCCTCACAGGCATATTTCCCACAACTTCATGACCCTGGTCAGGGCGGCTCTTGAAGCGCCGGGACAGCCTTACCAGAAAGTCCTGGTCAAAGATGATCAGATCCAGCTGGCCAGGGCAGAGGTAAAGGAATCTGTTGTTGAAGAAGTGGTTGGCAAGATCCAGTCCCTGTATCCGGATTATCAGCCCGGTCGCCAGAGGCTGATGCTGGTAAATCCCAATGCCAGTGACCTGCTGCCCCAGAGACGCTGGATGATGGACCGTTTTGCCGAGGTGATTCGATCGGTGCTGGCTGATTACGATGACATCCTGGTTCTTATTACCGGCGCCCCTGCCGAAAGAGAAGGTGCTGAAAAGCTGTCAGTGGATGTCAGTCATGACCGCTGCCTCAATACCGCCGGGCTGTTCAAGTTCAGTGAGCTGGTGCCGCTCTACTCGATTTCAGGCCTGATGCTGTCCAATGACTCCGGTCCACCTCATTTTGCCTCGGTCACGGATCTGCAGACCTTTGTGATCTTCGGGCCGGAAACCCCCGGTCTCTATGGCGCCCTGGGCAATTCCACCGCTATCTACGCCGGGCTGTCCTGCTCCCCCTGTGTCAGCGCCGGCAACCATCGTAAAACCAGCTGTACCGATAATCGCTGCCTGCAGGCCATTGCGCCAGAGGATGTCCTGGCGGTTATTCGCCCAACTCTGGAAGGTGGTGTGATCACCTCAGCCCGTTAGGCCAGAAAGCGTCTGTTGGCCAGCTCACCCTGTTTTTTTAATCGCCGTCTGCGATGACTCTGGGGTGTGATACACTGATTTTTAATAAGGACTGTAATTACCAGGCCTGTTCTTATTAGCCAACGACGAGAGTTCATGGATGAACCTGACAATACGGATCCTTCGTTCCCGAAAAGAGAAGCGCCTTTCCCAGCAGGCGCTGGCTGACCTCATAGGTGTCTCAAGAAGCGCACTGGCCCAATGGGAAACCGAGATGAGCAGTCCCAGCCTGGAAAACCTGCGCAAGATGGCAGAGCTTCTTGATATCTCCTTTGAATGGCTGGCCACCGGCAGGGGTAATCAATACCTGACTTCTCCTGTGGATGGCATTTGTGACACTAAGGTGGATGATGAGATTCTGCGGGCGCTGCACCGCATGAACCTGAAAAAAAAGCGAGCCATTCTTAACGTCATGAAAGCCATGGCCTGATAAGGCGTCAGGTTCCAGGCAAAAGCCTTTTGTCGATTCTGCTTTTGCCTGGATGCTTCTCTGTAAGGGAAACCCTGCCCGTCTGAGGATTCAGGAGCCAGAAAGCAGAAGGCATTAAAGGTGAGGTCTTGATGGAAGACTCTCTGGCAACTGGTTGCTTATTTGATGATCTCCCTGAATTTGTTCCCGGGCTTGAACTGAGGCATTTTGCAGGCCGGTATGTGAATTTCCTGCCCGGTTTGCGGGTTTCGGCCCTTGCGTGCCGCCCGGTCCGCCACCGAAAAGGTGCCAAACCCAATCAATTGCACAACATCTCCTCTTGCCAGGGCTTCCTGGGTGTTATGAATAAAGGCGCTGACAGCCAGCTCCGACTTATTTCGGGACAGGTTGGACTGCTGCGCCACCTGCTCAACAAGCTCTTTCTTGTTCATAGCCGATCTCGGTAGATTACCTGTGTGTGGAACAAGAAACCCGGCCTTCAGTCGCTCTGGAGGCTGGGCGACGACAATACCTGAGAGCCAACCAGTCTATTCCCGGTCAGGCTCCCAGGCGCAATGGGCCGCGCTCAAGGCTATAACGTAACTACAAGAGGCTGGTCGTCAAGATGCACCGTGAATGATGGGGGGTTCAGGCATTCGACCACCATTAACGGGGGGGCATCCGCTCCCTTGCCAGGGTCACTAAGGGACACCTGAGTATGGTCATCAACTTTCTGGGCGTCTTTGAATAACCCTTTCAGGTCTTGTTTCTTGTGTGTCTCAAGGTAACTCTGGAATGATGCATGACCTCTTAAATCCAGAATATCACCCTCACTGGCATTGAAATTGATGATCTTGTCAGTGTCTTTATCAGCAAGGAAAATATCTTTCTGACGGATTTCCCCAGGGCCGCTGCCTTGCTGCTTGTCTCCCTTATGAAACATAATCTGATCCCCAAGGGGGGTATTCGCATTATCAATCCACAGCTGAGCTGCAGGCGCTGACTCAAAATGCTCCTGATCTGGATCAATGGCTACCCGGTATTCCGTGATATCCGGATTCTCAGAAAGGGCTGATTTGGGTGTCACAGGCTCACAATGGAGAGTTCGTAGTACATCCGTGGTTGGCTGGTTGAGTTGGAATAAATGGCCATCTTCAGATTTCAGCTCTACATCATCATAGGTGCACTTGAACTTATAATCTGCATTCAGTGAGTTGTCCGGGTAAGGCAAAAATTTCATCCATAGAACTTGCGGCTTCTCAGCAATGACCGATGGCAGCAGGTAATTAAACATCTGTCCCAGTTCAAGGCTTCCCGGGGCTTTAACTCCCATGACATGGGCGTCTACGGTATAATCTCGATGGACTGCCTCTTTGTTCAGGGCGAAGGGGTAGATATGAAGGTTGTCATAAGTACACTCGGCATAACTCACGCCAGAATCACTTGGCACAGGCCCCAGCGTGGCAATAACCGAAGGTGCTTTGGCCTCTTGTATACTGGTATGGGCAATCTGCTGGCTGCTGACCTCTCTGTCAACAAAGACCTTGAGGTTACTTGTACCAAAGCTGCCGTTGTTTCCCGGAGAATAATCGCGAACCAGGCATACGTGATGATAGAGCCCATCTTTGATGGTTACGGGAGAAGTGACCAGCCGGTTCTCATCAAAGCTGATACCTGTTCGACCGTTGTCGTCAATAAAGCCTAGTTTTAGATGTAACTCATAAGTCTTGCTTTTGCTGTAGGCGTTTATCAATACAGCCGGGGGGGTACTCTCTTCCTGAGCAGTCAGGGGTTTGCTCCCTTGCGGAGTCATCACCCGATAACAGATACTGAAGTCAGATGAAAAAGCTCGACCGAGCTGGTCAACAATCAGCTGGCCTTTGCCGCCGAAGTCCACGGCTTTGCCCATGAAGCCATTTGCGGTTTCAGGATTGCCCAGGTATTTACTGGCCTTATGAGCAAAAGTTGAAGACCAGTAGTGGCCGCTGTCGGCATGGTCAAACGTATACGAGTGACTGGGTACACCTAAACCAAAGTCAAACGGTTTGCCGTGGTCCCATCCGCCATCGTTTTTAATAGATAATCTTGACTTGTAGAGATTCCAGTCAAGGTGTTCACCACCAAAGTCACTGAGCCTGAACTCCAGAACGCCTGTGTCGTTTGCTTTCACCGTAGCAGTTGCGACAACATTCTTAGCTTGACCGTAGTCAGCAGGCTGGTAGGGCCTGTAATCATAGAGCTGCCATTTACCGATGGCGCCCGGCGCCGTATGGAAGCGTACACCGAAGCTGTCAGTATCCCCAGCAACAACATCAGAACCAAACTGCCCACCATCAACTGTCTTGAAGTTTACATAGGGTCTGTCGGGGGAGTAACTGAACTCGACACCGACCTTAAGCTGCTCTGGTGTTGTATAGGAAAGCTTTTGGTCAGAGCTGTCAGTAGCGGTGATTTTGAATTTCAGGAATCTGCTCTCTTCAAAGTTCAGTTTCTCTCCCTTTTTCAGATACAGGGCCGTTCCATCAACCTCAAGCTTCTTGGCATCCTTACCACCGTTGAGAGTGAGAGTATGCTCCCCAACCCCGTCATCTGTTACCTGAATGTCAGAGACCTTCACCCGCCCGCCGCTGGTATCGACAGATTCAGAAATAGTGCTTGTTGTCAGAGTGATTGCCGTAGGAGGCTGATTGACAGGGGTGACGGTGATGGTCACCGAGCCGGTGCTGTCGGCCTTGCCATCGCTGACGCTGTAGGAGAACTCAACAGCCGGGGCACCTGCCTTGTAATCCGTGGGGGCGTTGTATTTCAGGCCGGTCAGCTGCTCTGCTGTCAGCGTCTGGTCTTTGGTGACAGCA
>JBPCXN010000161.1:0-3019 GCA_051008495.1 Endozoicomonas sp.
AGACTCTGGTAGTCAGGGGCCGCTCCCGCACCATCCGTCATATCCGGTCCACCCACTACCTGGACCGGAAGGACGAGGACGTTAAAAAAATCCTTCTCTGATCTCTCTCCGGGAACTAGGAGGCTGACCAAGAATAGCGGTCGAGATTACTCTTCAAACAAGAGTCAGTAGAACGAGTCAGATTTTTCGTTGGATTTGTGCGAATAGTTGACCTATTTAATCAAATTCAACGGAAAATCTGGCCGTTCTTTCTGAATTTTAAGCCGACTTGTCTATTCTCGGTCAGGCTCCTGGATTCCAGACTTCCCTCCTGCTGGTCGATAACCGATGCTATCGGCCAGCATCAAGCGAAGGACCTTATGCCAGTTGAAGGAAAAGGAGGGGTTACCGGAACAACAACGCCCACACCCCCGCGGCACAAAGAAACGCAAACCCCGGATTCAGGTACCTGGAATACATACCAGGTAACATCAGAAGCCAACACACAGAAAAAGCTCGCAAGGCAGCCTTCCACTCCTGATTCCGGAATCGGCACGCCACTGTCCGGCCGCTCTATATCACCCGCACCTTCAAATGCACCTGACTCAGCAAGCTCGGAGGTTTTCCCAAGCCTGGACAGAGTCGACAGTCTGCCTCAGTCTTCAAAACCTGGAACTGCAGAACAGCTTGTAGAAAACTGCCACATTGGCAAAGTCCTGGGTTCAGGAGCGAATGGAGAAATCCACCTGCTCAAGGACAGCAGCAAAACGTCCGGCACCTCAGGCTTCGTACTGAAAACCGCCCGTAAAGGCAGAGAGCTCGAAAGGGAAAGAGAAATCTTTGAGCGGCTTGGCAGCCACCCAAACATAGTAAAGTGCCACGGCCCGGTTACCGTCGACGGTACAAGTGGATTGTTACTGGAGCGTATCAATGGCCCCACATTGTCGCTGATTACCTTCAAGCTCGCTGCGCTGTTCGAAGAAAACAAACTCTCCAGCCAGGAGTATTTTAATGTTCTGGCCTACCTTGAAGAGCAGAAATTCCAGGCCGCCGCCCATCTGGAACAACACAAAACAGTGCATGGTGATATCGGCCCGCACAATTTTATGTTTGACCTCGACTCGGGGCTGGTAAAGCTCATCGATTTCGGCCGGTCAACCCCTGTCGGGAAAGCAATGATCTGCGGCAATTTGGATTTCACTCCCCCTGAGGCCATTGGTGCCTTTTTCGGGACTAAACTGCCCACCGCTGCTTCACCGACAATGGATTGTTACGCCCTGGGACAGATGCTCTATAAAACAATGGCCAGTCTGGACAAAGACATGACCGGAGAACCTTACCTCCACAACGCCAACGTCAACGAGCTTGCTTCCAGTCAGGTAAGTGTCAGGGCACAACGCTTACACGAAGCCCTGAATGATTACGCCACTCCTAACGATGACGGAAGCTACAAACAGGCACTCACTCCTCCGGCGAAAACGGAAGTTCAGAATGACGAGCTTTTGGCTGAGTCAAAAAGACTGAAGCATGTTGCCAACTTCGAACAGCTATACCAGGCAGTCGAAGAGGCAAAACAATCCAGGACACAGCTGACTGACCTGGTGAACGGCTTATTGCACCCTGTCAGCCCGCATAGAACTACTGCTCAAGAAGCTCTCAAGCACCCATGGCTGACCTCAAGGTCCATTGACAGGGAACAGGCCCTACAGACGCTACGCAACCTGCCAGAGTCTGTATGAGAGCATTCTGGCCCGTCGTTTCTTTCTATTGCCTGCAGAGTGGCGCAGCAATTGCCGCAGGCCACTCCCAGAATGAAAGCTGGTACCAAAATGTCTGGTGCGAAGGCAAAGGAGGGATTATTGAGAAGAAGCTTGACGACGGACGACGTGTAGACTGCATCACCAAAACCCATGCCATAGAAATGGATTTCGCCGCAAAATGGCCGGAAGCCATCGGCCAGTCACTGGACTACGCCATGCTGACCGGCAAAAAAGCAGGCATCGTACTTATCGTGAAAAAGTCCTGGGACCTGCACCACTGGAAACGTTTGCAACAGGTAGTCAAACACTATCAGCTCCCCATCACTCTCTGGAAACTGGGCCCCTGAGAAACAACTAACGTTTTTCAGCGAAGATAAAGAACTCCCTGTTACCGTCTCCACCCTTAATCGGGCTATTGAAAAAGCTCTTCACTTTAAGGCCATTATCAGCACAAGACTTCCGGATACTCTGTTCAACTTGAGGATAGAGAGACTCATCTCTGACTATACCTCCCTTGCCCAGTCCTGACTGCCCGACTTCAAACTGCGGCTTCACCAGACTCAGGAAATACCCACCCGTTTTCAGCAACGGCACCAGGGAAGGAATAATCTTGGTCTGTGAAATAAACGACACATCCATTACAGCAAGGTCAAACCCGTCGCTACTCGCTGCGTGACGTAACACCTTTTCAACGGGCAGGCTTCTGGCGTTCATTCCTTCAAGACAAACTACACGACTGTCCTTAGTCAATTTTTCAACCAGCTGGTCATGCCCCACTTCAACGCCTACCACCCTGTTTGCGCCTGCCTGCAGAACACAGTCGGTAAAACCTCCTGTTGACTGTCCGACATCCATCACACACATCCCGGAAACGTCCAGGCCGGTTTGCGCCAGTGCGCCAGCAAGCTTCAGGCCACCACGGGAGACAAAGCGATCCGTTTCATCAAACTCAACCTGAAGTTCAATCTCCTGCGAATACTTCTGACTGGGCTTGGCTACTACCTGCCAGCCACCGCCACACTGCACCTTTACACGCCCTTCGGAGATAAAGCGCTGCGCCTGGGTTCGGGATGCAGCCAGCCCCTGATCAACCAGCAGGCGATCAATTCTTTCCATGGTTCTACCGTTACGTCATTGATGGGGGAAGTATTATCCTAAATTCAGCAGTTGGCCGCTCCAATTCTTCAAGAAACCTTGGTATCAAAGCCTTAGCGGTTTACCTGTTAATCACCTTTTGGGTGAATCGGATTCCGCTCTGTCGTTTTCTGAAAAATCTCAGC
>JBPCXN010000162.1:0-9040 GCA_051008495.1 Endozoicomonas sp.
CAGAAGCTGTTAATGGAACTGGAAGCTCTATCAGACCAGGAGCTTGAACAACGTCTGAAGTTCAGAGTGGGTCAGCTGGGTATGACGGGGCAGCCTGCTGCTGATGAAAAGGTTCCGGACATTCGCACCTCCGCCCTGGCGCAGTTGGGCCGTGAACTGTTTTTCAGCAAGAACCTCAGTGGTGACCGGGATATTGCCTGCGCCAGTTGCCATCACCCGCTGCTGGGTGGTGCCGACGCCCTGTCATTGCCTGTGGGGGTTGACGCCAGGGAAGACGATCTGGTCGGGCCAGGCCGGTTGCACGACGGTGACCGCCTGAAAGATCCGGAAGCTGATGGTGGCCCAAACGTTGAAAGAAACTCACCCACCACCTTCAATAGCATCTTCTATCGGCAGGCCCTCTTTTTCGATGGTCGTATTGAGTTCTTTCAGGATCAGGAAGTTGCTCGTAATAAACGGGAACGCCCCATCACCACCCCGGACAGTCTGTTTAGAATGCCGGACCCAGAAGCCGGTAGCAGCCTGCTGCAAGCTCAGGCGCGCCTGCCGCTGGTGGCGCTGAATGAGATGCGTGGGTTTTCCCGGGAGTTTCATGCCGCTAACCATCAGGTTCGGCAGCGGCTGGTGCAGAGGTTCAGGGAGGATGTTCGAAACCAATCCAGTGGCCGTTGGAGTGACCTTTTCCACAAAGCTTTTTCTGCAACGCAACCAGCTTCGGACAGCCCGAAGCCGCTGGATGCATTGATCACATTGGAGTGGATTACCCTGGCCCTGGCGGAGTACCAGAAGTCCCAGGTATTCATTAATAGCCCCTGGCGGGACTGGATTAACAACAAGGGAGAGCTGTCCCGGCAGGCCAAACTGGGTGCCTTGCTGTTTTATACACCCACGGAGACTGGCGGTGTTGACTGCATTCGATGCCACTCCGGTGACTTCTTTACCGATGAGCGTTACGATAACCTGGCGATACCCCAGTTTGGCCGGGGCAAATCTGTACACAACCGTGACCTGGGGCGCTACGGGGTCAGCAGAGATACAAGAGACCTGTTCGCCTTTCGGAGGCCCAGTCTGCTGAATGTCACCGAAACAGCGCCCTATGGCCATACCGGCTCTTTTCTTGATCTGGAGGGTATTGTCCGCCACCACCTTGATCCCCGGCGCAGTATCGAGCAGTTTGACTTCAGCCTGCAGCAGCTGCCCCAGTTCAAGGGGTTGGATGTTGACTACCCTGAAGCCCGGAATAATACCCTGTCGGCCCTGAAAGTCCTGGAACTGGACGAAAGCAACCCGGTACACAAGGCAGGGAGCAGCAGCGACCAGACTGTTGAACTGCAGAGAATCCAGACAAAGTATCTGGTCAGTTTTCTGAAAACCCTGACCGATCCCTGTGTCACAGAGCCAGCCTGTCTGACCCCCTGGTTGCCGACTGAACCGGTTATGGATGCTTTCACACTGCAGGCGCGCATTCCCAGGCAATTTGATAATTCCATCGCTGGAGCTCAGGTTAAGCCTGGATTTTCTCAGGGGTCAGTGCAGCCAGCAGTGCTTCCTGAGTTACATGACGAGGGCCTGTATAACCCCAGGTGTTCCGCTACTGATCAACGGACCCAGGTCAGGAAAGTTGTTGGTTTCACTAAGCTCAAGGGGGGCTTCCTGTCAAGCCAGGTGCCGATATACCGCCAGCCGAACAGCAATGGCCAGACCCCAGTGTGGCATAGCATTCATCTGGCTCGCTTTATGAACAGCGGGGGGGTTGCCAGTGGTGACCTGGATGGCGACTGTCTTACCGACCTGGTGGTCAGTATGGGGAGCGATGCAGCGCCAGCCGTATTTCTCAACCGGGGATATGGAGGTTTTCAGAGGGCAGCCGGGAGCTGGGGGCTGGAACAGGCTTCTGGAATGGCTGGCGCCATGCTGGCGGACCTCAATGGCGATGGCTGGCTGGACTTGGTGGCGGGCAGCATCGCTGACCGGGGGGAAGTTTATGTTTATCTGCATAATCGACGGGACAGCTTTGTACCCGTGGTGAAGCCGGGGATTCAGGCTCATACCCCGGTCGGTGCTGGCCTGGGTGATATTGACGGTGATGGTGACCTGGACCTGTTTCTGGCTGAGTGGAACCACATAACCGGCCCAGAGCAGGAACACCTGTGGCTGAATAATGGCCAGGGGCTGTTCCGCCCCGGTGGGAGCGAATATGGACTGACCGGGCATATTGGTGAGCGGGACTTTACCTTCACACCGAACTTTGCTGACCTTGATGGTGATGGTTGGGCTGACCTGCTGCTGACCAGCGACTTCCTGATGACCCAGTTTTTTATGAACGACAGCGGAAGAGCATTGCAGAACCAGACCGACAAAGACATCATCAATGATGAAAACGGTATGGGCGCCGCTATTGCTGATTTCGACAACGATGGCGACCTGGACTGGTTCCTGACCAGCATCTTCCACAAAAACGCAGGAGATGACTCCCTCACTACAAGGAGGATAGGCAGTTCAGGCAACAGGTTGTACAGAAATGAGGGCCGACAGAATTCCCGGCAGGTTTTCAGGGATGTTACCGACAGCGCCGGTGTCAGGGACGGCGGCTGGGGCTGGGGAGCCTGTGCGAAGGATTTCAATAATGATGGCTGGCTCGATATTTTTCATGTCAACGGCTACTTTATCCACCCATCGGATATGTCCCGCTACTCGAAAATGTTTGAGCTCCAGCGGAAAGAGTATGAACAGCTGGCGGAGTTTTCGGACTCCGCGACTTTTACCTCAGCAGTGAACCGGCTAACCGGCAAGAGGGTGTCGGAAGTCCTGACTGCAGAGGGGCTGAACGAATTCCAAATTGAAGTTCAGCGTAGCAGGGAATACATGAAATTTTTTGAGCCGTTTTCAGGACAGCTGTCCCGGCTGTATATAAATAACCGTGATGGAACCTTTACTGAACAGGCCGCCAGCCTGGGTATTGCCGACACAGAGGAGGGTCGGGGCATAGCCTGCTTTGATCAGGACCGGGATGGAGATATTGATGTATTGATCGTCAATAATACCGGCGAGCCGTCATTCTACCGCAATGACCTGAGCGGTCCTGACACCCATTATCTAACCGTGAAATTACTGGGCAAAGCCCCCAATGTACACGCCATTGGCGCCCGGCTCTATCTGGAAACCCCGGACACCGTGCAGATGCGGGAGGTGCGGGTGGAAAACAACTATATCTCCCAGAATCCCATTGAGAGCCATTTTGGCCTAGGCGCTCATACCCAGGCCTCGCGGCTCACTGTCGTCTGGCCTGATGGTAGCAAACAGTCCTTCTCAGCCCTTGCAGGAGAACGGGTGCTGGTGCTCAGGCAGCCCTGAAAGAATCAGTCGTCATTTTTCTGGGTCTTACTCAAATATTGCCGCTTCTGGCGGATAAAGTATTAATGGCATGATTTCGGGAAACCACCGGTTTAATCCAGAGCAACAGATATGCTGAACCGAATGCAGCGCAACGAACACGGCTTTATTTTTCTGGTGGTCATGGCAATTATGTTAGCCGTGGGGATATCGGCGATCAGTGTCATGGAAATGACCACGTTAGAAGAGAAGAAAGCTGGCAGCGAACAGCAGCTGATCAGAGTTGAGCAGATGGCTGTCAGTGAGGTTGAGGTTCAATATCGGGATATACAGGCTGATACCACCTTCCTGGACTCACTGACGACGGATCAGACCCGCACAGCCCTGTTCTCCGGTGAGGACTGCTCCTCCCCTTCAGCGACCGCAGAGGTTTGCCAGAGCGTAACACTTAAATACCTGGGAGAGTCAAACGCCGGTGTCAAAAGCTTCAGGATTGTCTCTGAAGCGAAAAGCCTTGTTTACGGCGCCCATTGGAGTAACAGTATCACTTTTAACCACGGTACGGCCTCGTGCGGCGCCAACCAGACCCTGAACTCTGATGACAATTGTGAATGCAACAGCGGCTATGAATGGGTGGGTACGGATTGCCTGGCGGAATGCGGCGCCAACGAATCACGAAGCGGCCAAAGCTGCGTGTGCAGCAGCGGATATGAATTGGTGGGCACAGCCTGCCTGGCTGCGTGTGGCACCAACGAATCGCGAAGCGGTCAAAGTTGTGTGTGCAACAGTGGCTATCGGCGTGTAGGCACGGCCTGCCTGTTAAATTGTGGTGCTAATGCACACAGGAGTGGCCAAAATTGCGTATGTAACAGTGGTTATGAGCTAGTGGGTAGCGCTTGCCTGGCAATCTGTGGTGCTAATGAGCGCAGAAGTGGCCAAAATTGCGAATGCATAACTGGGTTTGAACGTATAGGTTCATCTTGCGTGAGGGATTGCCCCAGACATCTAGACCGCCAGGGTACTAGCTGCGTGTGTCCAGGGGAGTCATACATTACTGGCGCAAATCCTTCTTTAGGTCTCCCTGGATACTGCACATGTGGACCGCTAAAATACTACAGAAACAGGCAATGCTATTGTAACAATGGCTTGCAGGAAGATAATGCTGGAAGGTGTAGAAGGTTAGAAAAACTTAGAATAGAGCGCAGTGGCGACCCTGAATTTAGAATCGAATACAGAGTTAATAATGGAAGCACAATGGTAAATAATTATGGATACGGCAGCTCTACGGTTGTCTGGAATATTCCTTTTAATACAACCAGTATCGTAGTTTACTCAGGATTCTGCTTCAATTGGTTTTTTTCATGTACTGATTATAAATGGCATAAAAAGGTTGTTCCTTTAACAATTGACAATAATGCTGCGCATAATGGTTACTGTATGCGGCTTAATCAAACAACGGAAAGACCTCCAAACTATAGCGGGCCCGATATACTGACTTGGGAGACACTTTTGCTAGGCCGTTGTAGGCTGTAATATGTGCCTGTCGGACTTAACGCAATATAGGCCTAAGATCCAGAAAAAGTGGCCAGTGAGAAAACTAGGGCTTACGCACCAATCTAAACTGCCAGGCTCTTAACGGATTCCGGGGAGCTACCCAAACAAAACCTCCAGAAGGCCGGATAACGCAGCTTTTCCTCGCTTTCTAATGTTGTGAAGACATTCAAAGAACCCCAAATACAATGGGAGAAACTCTTGTGATATTCCTCGATGAGGGCGTAGCCAGGAACGCAGCAGTGACCAGAAGCCCTCCATTGTGTTTACATGGATTTCGTGGAAGCCATCGCCATCTTCATCCCGAGCATACTCTCCATCACCATGACAGACGGATTTATGTCCGTAGCCCCACTCTTCCAGCCTGCTGTAAATGGCGTACTCATCGGTATACACCAATGTGTTCGGCGCTATGGTTGCGGTGATGATTGGCTTGATAGTGGCTTGCTTCACATTGGGAAGCATTCGAATGACAACCTGTCCGTTACGCTGAATCATGCCGAAGACGGGTGGCCTCTCTTTCTCCAGAGTCCCCCGCCCACGAGCGCCCTTCAACCTGTTTCTTCGCCCTTTACGACCCTTTTTTTTACCGCTTTCGGTTGACCTTTGTGGCCTGCGACGATGTAAACTTCATCGCACTCCACCTCGTCGGTAAGAATGACATCCGGTTGTTTTCGGCATACGGCTTCTCTGAATTGCCGAGTCATTTTCTGTACATCGCTGACATTCAGGTCAAGCTCCTGAGCGATCTGGCTGTTCGATATGTTTAGTGACATAAAGTGTAGACAGCTTACCTAAATCTTTAGTGGTTGGTGGTGACCGGAAAAGACAGAAAGGGTCAGGTCATCAAACTTACGGCTACAGTTTTTGCAGAAATATCGTTGCCGTTCTGGCTGTGACTCATCCTTACCCTGGCGGGTAATTTCATCGCTATTACAGCGGGGACAGATCACGCCGTCCGGCCAGCGGAGTTCACGTATGCGCTCATAGCACTTGGTATTGTCGAGAAGATCGTACAGCTTCATAGTGAAGCTGTTTTGCACCGAAACATCCTTAACTCGTAGTCGGAAAAACCGTATTGGTGCCAGCTCCCCGGAATCCGTTAAGAGCCTAAAAACTTATAAATCATAATATGTGGCAATAGATGTACTAAAAGTCTGCGACTGAGGGAATAGCTATTTCCCCGCAAACCCTTGGTATCATTGACGAGAATCAACTCTTCGGGAATTGCTGTACCATTGTTACCACTTTGCTGGATGCCGAAGAATACCCCCGAACAAAAATTATTGCGTTGTACCTGAAACGGTGGCATGTCGAGACCGACTTTGACGTGATCAAAACAACCATGAAAATGGACATGCTGCGCTGCAAAAGCCCAGAAATGGTGAGAAAAGAAATCTCAGTTAACTTACTGGTTTACAATGTGATACGCGCCCTTATGGGTAAAACAGCAGAGCATATTGGAAAGACTCCCAGAGAGATCAGTTTTAAAGCGGCGCAGGAAACGCTTGTATCTTTCCAGCAAACGTTATTGGGAGCGAACAGTAACTGGGTTGAAAAGAAGATCACCAATATGTTGGAAATAATTGGCCAACATATTGTCGGCAACCGTCCGGGAAGATTAGAGCCAAGAGCTGTTAAAAGACGCCCAAAGCCGCATAAGAGACTACAGCACCCAAGAGCGCAAGCTCGCAGACTTAAGAAATATCAAGGGAAGGCGGCTTAAGTCAGTGCCATTGGGGCATAGCCTGCTTTGATCAGGACCGGGATGGAGATATCGATGTGCTGATCGTCAACAATACCGGCGAGTCGGCATTCTACCGCAATGACCTGAGCGGTCCTGACACCCATTATCTGACCGTGAAGTTACTGGGCAAAGCCCCCAACGTTCACGCCATTGGTGCCCGGCTCTATCTTGAAACCCCGGACACCGTACAGATGCGGGAGGTGCGGGTGGAAAACAACTATATCTCCCAGAACCCCATTGAGAGCCATTTTGGCCTGGGCGCTCATACCCGGGCCTCGCGGCTCACTGTCGTCTGGCCCGATGGTAGCAAACAGTCCTTCTCAGCTCTTGCAGAAGAACGGTTGCTGGTGCTCCAGCAGCCCTGAAAGAATCAGTCGTCATTTTTCTGGGTCTTACTCAAATATTGCCGTTTCTGGCGGATAAAGTATTAATGGCATGATTTCGGGAAACCACCGGTTTAATCCAAAGCAACAGATATGCTGAACCGAATGCAGCGCAACGAACACGGCTTTATTTTTCTGGTAGTCATGGCAATTATGTTAGCCGTGGGGATATCGGCGATCAGTGTCATGGAAATGACCACGTTAGAAGAGAGGAGCGCTGGTAGCGAACAGCAGCTGATCAGAGTTGAGCAGATAGCTGTCAGTGAGGTTGAAAATCAATACAGGGCGATACAGGCTGATACCACCTCCCTGGACTCACTGACAGCGGACCAGACCCGCACAGTCCTTTTCACCGGTGAGGACTGCTCCTCCCCTTCAGCGACCGCAGAGGTTTGCCAGAGTGTAATACTTAAATACCTGGGAGCGACAAACGCCGGTGTCAAAAGCTTCAGGATTGTCTCTGAAGCGAAAAGCCTGGTTAACGGCGCCAGCTGGAGCAACAGTATCACGTTTAATCACGGTACGCCCTCGTGCGGCACCAACCAGACCCTGAACTCTAATGACCTTTGTGAGTGCAACAGCGGCTATGAATGGGTGGGTACGGATTGTCTGGCGGAATGCGGCGCCAACGAAGCCCGCAGCGGCCAAAGTTGCGTTTGCAGCAGCGGTTATGAGCGGGTGGGCACAGCCTGCCTGGCTCCGTGCGGTGCCAACTCAACCCGGAGCGGCCAGAGCTGTGTGTGCAACAGTGGCTATCAGCTTCTAGGCGGGGTCTGTCTGTTAAATTGTGGTGCCAATGCACACAGAAGTGGCCAAAACTGTGTGTGTGACAGTGGCTATGAGCGGGTTGGTACAGCATGCCTTGTGGCCTGCGGTGTCAATGAAGTAAGGAGTGGTTCAAGCTGTGTGTGTAGCTCCCACCTGGCGCGTCAAGGAGCAAGCTGCGGTTGTCCTACTGGTCAAACTCCTACCCATATGGCAAGTAATGGCTATATTGGCGGTTGTCAGTGGAATTGTTCTCAGAACCAATATCCAATCACTAACCCCAATGGCACCACTACATGTCAGGCTTGCGCTCCCAATATGATCTATAGCTGGAGTGCTAAAGCATGCTACTGTTCTCAACAGACGGATTACTATGGAAATTGCAGGAGAGTAGAAAAGATAAGAGTAAGAAGGAGTGGTAGTTCAAATACTGAATTTAGGTTCGCCTATAGGTTTCCAAGCGATTATTCAGATCGGGACGTCCTTCATGGTTATGGTCACGGTGACGTTGTCTGGAATATTCCCATTGGTGCACAAACAGTGAACGTTTACTCAGGGTTTTGCCTGTTCTGGCTTGGTAGTATATGTACTAATTATCAATGGATGGCTCGTAGCATTAACTTGGCCATTGACATACATTCACCTAGTAAAAATGCTGTCTGTGTTGACATTCATCATGATAATCATGGTTGGGGTAACCATACTTATTATACTGCAAATCGTGGTGCCTGTTCGGTTCCGTAGTCAGCCATCGCCCTCCGGCATAGGCACTGATATGGCATGAGTTTTCCGGACACTTTTTCTGTCTCAACGAATTGGGATGAGATAGGTCTCGTTATAAAGAGTCGCCTATGGCCTGTCTGGGTTGTCTATAAAAAAATGTCCATAGCGAAAGAAAAACATTTTGCGCTACTCTCAAAAAATAAAACGACACTGCAAGCTGTTTTTCATGTCAAAAACTGTGAAATTTAAACAGCCAGGGAGATACAGTTTAAATTTTTTTGACCGATAAAGGTTTTCACAGTCTCAGTGGCTCACAGGGATTTGTGCATGACTCTCCGTTATGTCAAAGGGCTCTTGGTCCTCGCCTCTTTTGTTGTTTCACTACTTGCTATTGCAGACCTTCAAACGGGGCAGAAGCTGTTAATGGAACTGGAAGCTCTATCAGACCAGGAGCTTGAACAACGTCTGAAGTTCAGAGTGGGTCAGCTGGGTATGACGGGGCAGCCTGCTGCTGATGAAAAGGTTCCGGACATTCGCA
>JBPCXN010000163.1:0-26196 GCA_051008495.1 Endozoicomonas sp.
GCAGCCTTGAGCTGAACCTATCATTTGCAGGCGGACGGGGTACTAGCAACCTCCCACCAGATGCTCAGGTCGGGGGCGCCATACAGTGGTTTTTTTTCCGGGTGGGCGAAATTGCTGCGATACGCTATACGCCAGTAGGGCATATAGAGTTGCGGAATCGTGTAATGTTCCCAAAGCAGTACCCTGTCCAAGGCGCGGGTGGCGATGACAAGCTGTTCCCGGCTTCTGGCGGCGACTATTTTCTCCACCAGACTGTCTACCGCCGGGTGATTCACTCCGGCAAGATTCTGGCTGCCCTTCTCCATGCTGCCCCTGCTGCCCCAGTACTGTTTCTGCTCATTGCCTGGGGCATCACTCTGGACAATCGTTCTGAGCAGCATGTCGTAATCGAACTCCCTGATTCTCTGGACATACTGAGAGGGGTCGATGGTTTTTATCTGCATCTGTACGCCCAGTTGCTGGAGATTCTTCCTGAAAGGCGCTGCAATGCGTTCCTGTTCCGGGGTTAACAGCAGTAACTCAAAACTTAAACTGTCGCCACTATCACGGTGAATCAGTTGCTGGTCTTTTCGAACCCAACCACCTTCTTTTAATAGTTGTGCTGCGTAGGCCAGCTGGGAGCGTATATTGCCGTCTCCATTGGTGGTCACCGGCAGCCAGGGGCCTGTAAAAAGCTCTGGTGGCAATGTTTTGCGGAAGGGTTCGAGGAGTGCCCGTTCAGCCTGGGAAGGTTTGCCTCGCTGCCCAAGACTCGATTGAGCAAACAGGCTGGCTGGTTGGGCATAGTTGTCGAACAGCAGCTTGTGATTGGTCCACTGGAAGTCATAAGCCTGGCTGATGGCTTCCCTGACCTTACGTGAACGGAATTGTGGCTTGCGGGTGTTGAAGATAAATGACTGCACCTGGGAGCTTTTCCTGGGGTACTCAACCCTGGTGATCACCCCGGCGTCAACCTCGGAACCTTTGTAACCCACGGCCCAGTTCTTGGCGAGGTTCTCAATACGGATATCATAGTTTCCAGCAAGAAAGGCCTGCAGTGAAATGGTTGCGTTACGGAAGAACTCAAACTGTATTTCATGGAAGTTATAGCGACCTTTGTTCACTGGCAGGTCTCTTGCCCAGTAATCGTCAATGCGGGTCAAAGCGACCTTTTTGCCTGTCTCATAGCTTTTTATCCGGTATTGACCGGAACCTGTAGGATAAGTGAGATCGGCTTTGCCATAGTTATAGGTGTCCCGGCTGTGGGCCGGAAGGATTGGCAGCTGGGCAAGCCGGAAAGGAAGCTCGTGGTTTTCCCGTTCACTGATATGAAATACCACCCGGTGTCTGGAATCCACGGTGACTCTGTCAACACCTGAGAATAGGGACTTGTATATCGGCAGGTTCCTGCTGGTCAGTTGCTCGAAAGAGAAGGCCACATCCCTGGCTGTAATGGCTTCACCGTCACTGAAACGGGCGCGGGGATTGATTTTGAACGCCACCCAGCTGTTGTCTGCCGGATACTCCATCTGTTCGGCAATCAAGCCATAGACGCTGTAGGGTTCATCACGGCTTTTTACCATCAGAGTGTCATAAAGGTATTCCGTAACGGGGGCGGCAATACCTTT
The DNA here is from genome assembly GCA_051008495.1 of Endozoicomonas sp. Taxonomy (GTDB): domain Bacteria; phylum Pseudomonadota; class Gammaproteobacteria; order Pseudomonadales; family Endozoicomonadaceae; genus Endozoicomonas_A. The sequence continues at coordinate 1,608 of JBPCXN010000163.1, forward strand.
ACTGGCAAAGGGGTTGAAAGTGTCAAAGGTGCCGTGAAGCCCAAGTCTTAATTTCCCCTGCTTAGGTGCAGACGGGTTAACGTAGTCAAAATGCTTGAAACCTTCCGGGTAATGGGGTGTCCCATGCAGGGCTCTGGCCCGGACACTGTTGACCGCCTCAGATTCTGAAGCCTGTACGTCCAGGAATAAAAGGCAGAGCAGGACAGTGGCGATTGCCGGAAAAACTGGCTGTTTCAACAATTATTCCTCTTTAGCTGTGCCTGTCGGTGCCTGTTCAAACCACCAGCTGTTCAGGCGAAACCCGAAAGGTGGTAGCTGGTCGGGGTGTCTGAGCCCGCGCCAATATGCGACCCTGGTAGTGTTTCCATGCCAGTTGGGAATGGCGTAATGCTCCCATAGAAGAATCCGGTCCAGGGCACTGATGGCTGTGCTCATGGTTTGAAGATTGCTGGCGGACAGGGCTTTCTCAATCATGTTATCGGCCGCAGTATTGGCAATGCCCATAATATTTCGGCCGCCTTCCTGATCGACCGTTGAGGAATGAAAGTAGTTGAGCAACTGCTCGTCAGGCAAGTACTGCGTCGGAATAGTCGTTTGGACCATGTCGAAGTCGTAATGCCTGAGACGGCGCTGATACTGGCTGAGATCCAGTGGCCGGAACTTCATGTCAATGCCTACTGAGGCCAGGTTCCTGGCAAAGGGCAGGATGAAACGGTCTATGACTTTCGAGTAGTGGAGAAACTCAAAGGACAGGGGCTCTTTCCTGGCATTCACCATTCTCCCTTTTTCATAGCGCCAGCCCGCTTCTTTCAGCAATTGCAGGGAAGAGCGCCTCTGGTTATTGATATTGCCATCGCCTCTGGTACGGGAGAGCTCAAAAGGCTGCTCAAGGATCTTGCCCGGCAGGATCGACAGGTAAGGCGATAACAACTGTTTCTCTACAGGGGAAGGAAAACCGACTGAAGCCAGCCGGTATGTCGAGCCCGGTATGGTGTGCGGAAAATAGCTGGTGGTCCGTACATAGGCGTTCTGGAAAATCACTCTTCCAGTCCAGTCCCAGTCAAACAGCTGGCTGACTGCCTGCCTTACCCGCCTGTCCCGGAACCTCTCCCGGCGCAGGTTGAAGGCAAAGTAGCGACGCCCATAAGGCATGGCATGTGGGACATCGAGCTTTATAACCTGACCACTGCGAACCGCTGAAAAGTCATAGCCTGTTGCCCAATTCTTGGCTTCCGCTTCTATGAAGGCATCGGCCTTGCCAGCCTTGAAGGCCTCAAAGGCAATATGGCGATCCCGGAAAAATTGCAGTGTCACTTTCTCGAAGTTGTACAGGCCTCTGTTTACTGCCAGGTCTTTTCCCCAGTAGTTCTTCTCCCGTTCGTAAGTAATAGAGGTACCTGGCTCGACTTTGACGATTTTGTAAGGTCCACTGAGCAAAAGAGGTTCCAGTGTTGTTTTGCCAAAATCCCTGTGACGCCAGTAATGTTCCGGCAGGACGGGCAGTTCGGTAATGCGGACTGGCAGTGTGGTACTTATATTGGCCTGGAGGTGGAAGCGAACCTGGTGAAGGGAGACTGCTTCGACTTTTACGACTTTTTCCAGAAGTACTTTGAAGTTGGGATGCCCCTTTTTCAGCAGTATGTTGTAAGAGAACAGGACATCGGCGCTTGTAATGGGATGCCCGTCATGAAACCTGGCCTCAGGTCTCAGGGTAAATGTCATCTTCCGGCGATCTGACGACAGTGAGACGGACTCGGCAATCAACCCGTATGCCGTACCAAATTCTTTGAAATTCTGAAAATAGACCCCTGTTCCAACCATCAGGGGCTCGTTCAGTTCGGTGAAGCCATAGCGGAATACATAGGGTGCGCCTATCGGTGAGCTGCCTTTGAGAATATAGGGATTCAGGCTGTCAAAAGAGCCGTGAATAGCCAGCCGTAAATGCCCCTGCTTGGGCGCCTCAGGATTAACGTAATCAAAGTGGCTGAAACCTTCATGGTATAAAGGCTCATCATAGAGGGAGAGAGCGTGTTGACTGCTGGCATAAAGGCTTCCGTGAGCCAGCCAGAGTGCTGTCAGAAAAGAGAAGAGTAGGGCAGGAGGTGTACGCAAAGGGAAATCCAGTCCGGCGATGCTAAACCAATATAGCACCAACCGGACCGGGTAAGACTCACTCGTAGGCGCGGGTAACGTCTACATAAAGGGTCAGTCTCTGACCCGGATGGATGTATTTGCTGTCGATGGAGTTCCAGGTGATGATCTGGCTAAGGCCGACATTGAACCGGTCAGCGATCCGTGCCAGAGAGTCACCCTGACGGACTCTGTAATTCACTTTTCGGACAATACTGTTTTTGTCTGCGGTGGCCTGGGTCCAGACTGCCAGCTTCTGGCCAATTCTGAGAGTGTCCCTCGGAGACATGTTGTTCCATCTGGACAGTTCGTTAACACCGACATTGAACTGACGGGAGATGGTCCAGAAGCTGTCACCGGACTTAACTGTGTAATCCACCTTGTGACGCTGGGCCACCTGGGTATTCTGGCGGCTGGTCAGGCGCTGGCCGGCGCTCAGGTTATAGTTTGACTTCTCCTTGGAAGGTACGGGGATCAGCAGAGTCTGGCCAATGCGGATCATGTTGCCGTCGAGTTTGTTGACGTCCTTGATCAGCTGTGGGCGTGTGTTGTAGTTCCGGGCGATACGAATCAGACTGTCCCCGGATTTGACGGTGTAACGCCGCCATTTAACCCTCTCTTCTGCAGGCAGCTTTGCCAGCTCGGTACGAAAATCCGCCGCATTGTCTACAGGCACCAGAAGGTAGCCGGGTCCCTTGGGCGGGGTTGACCAGCGATTCATTCCAGGGTTCAGTCTGTAGAGATCATTCAGTGGGACACCGGAAAGCTTGGCAGCTTTCGACAGGTCCAGCTGGCCTCCGGTTTTGACTTTTGTGAAGTATTGCTCGTTGTCAATGGGGGGAAGCTTTATGCCGTATTTGTCAGGGTTCCTGACAATCTTGCCGAGGGCGATCAGCTTGGGAACATAGGCGGTGGTTTCTCTGGGCAGGTTAAGGTCCCAGAAACGCGTGGATTTTCCCGCCGCCTTATTTCTGTTGACGGATCTTTGTACACGGCCGGGGCCGGAGTTAAAGGCCGCCAGGGCCAGTTCCCAGTCATCAAACTGTCTGTTCAGCGCCACCATGTAGTCTAGTGCTGCGCGGGTTGCGGCGACAACATCACGGCGTCCGTCGTACCACCAGTCCTGCTTAAGACCGTAATGCTCACCCGTCGCAGGCATAAACTGCCAGAGACCGGATGCACCGGCATGTGAGTAGGCGAAGGGGTCAAATGCACTTTCTACCACTGGCATCAGCGCCAGTTCCAGGGGAACGCCACGCTGTTCGGCTTCTTTAATAATGAAGTAGAGGTAAGGGGATGCCCGTTCGGTGACACGATTGAAATAGCCCTGGTTTCTCTTGTACCAGCGCAGTTCTGTTTTGATCCTGGCGTGGTTGTTGTCGAGGTCCATGGCCAGGCCGCGTCTGATTCGTTCCCAGAGATCCTGTGGCTTGGTGTCCACCACTGCCTTTTTCACCGACTTGGCTGGCTTTGGTTTGGCGACTTTTAACGGAGCCGTTTTTGCTGCCTGTGACGGTAGCGCTGTGGTGGCTTTTTCTTCGGGAATAGTCTGGCAGCCAGTGAGCGCCAGCAGCATCGCCGTAGTGCCTGCCAGTTTGGCAAATGGCCAGCTGTCAGCCCCTGAGGACCGACGGGGAACAGAGCATACTTCCCGGGTAGGCTCGGAGCCTGCCCCGAAGAGAGCTCGGGCTTTAGAAAGAGGCATAAAACAGTATCTGAAAATCCGCGTATTATAACATTCTATCATTACTAAAAATTATCCTTCCATTCACGGATTATCCCTAGTACATCGGCTTCCTGCCGGGGATTGTTAATGACAGAGACGGTGCCGCGGGCCTTTGCCGCAGCGATCACTTCCGGTTCGGAAGTCCGCAAGAATGGGTTAGTCATTCGCTCAAGGCCAATCCGGCTTGGGACTGTTCTGAGGTTTTCTGCCCTGAGCTGTTCGACTTCCCTGACACGCTCTTTCAGAGCCTGGTTTTCGGGTTCGACAGCTACAGCAAATTGCAGATTGGCCTGGGTATATTCGTGGGCACAGTAGACTTCAGTCTCTCCGGGCAGCTGTCGCAACCGATCAAGGGAGTTCTGCATCTGTTCTGCAGTTCCTTCAAACAGGCGGCCACAGCCGCCAGAGAACAGTGTATCGCCACAGAACAGAACGGGGCTGCGACCTTCGGGGGAGGCAAAAAAGGCCAGGTGATCAAGGGTATGCCCCGGGGTTGCCAGGATGTCGAAATCAGTCCCGAGCAGATTGAGGCTGTCACCGCCTTTTACGGTCTGAGTGATGCCTTTGATGGCAGGGTTTTCTGGCCCATAGACAGGAATGTCCCGGTTTGCTGTCAGTTCGGCGATGCCACCGGTGTGGTCAGCGTGGTGATGGGTAATGATAAGGCCCTGCAGCTCTATCTTATTCTCTGCCAGATAGTCTTCTACGACGCCAGCTTCACCGGGGTCAACCACTACGCCGTTCAAACCGGCGTCGTATAATAACCAGATATAGTTGTCCGTAAATGCAGGTATGGCTTCAACGCGCAGCATGGTCTTCAGGTTCTCTTCTGTATAAAAGGGCCGCAGTGCTGGACGGCACGCTTTTCATATAGAGCCGCAAGCGGCAATCAGGATTACGAATCAGTTTAACCAATGAAATAGCACTTTCATATGGATGGCTGTGAAAAACAGGTGTTCTTTCTGTCCTGGATTCCATGAAAATGCTCTTGTAGCTAATACGGACTAGTCGAAACCACAGGGTACGGATAAGATTGGGAAAGGTTGTAGGCATTTCAGCTTATATTCCTGTGGCTCACCATGTTTCAATGTTTTTTTAATGGATAGCGCCTGATGCGATGGTTCAGGAAACCACCCAAAACCGGACTCGAACAACGGCTACAGCTCCTGCAGCAGTGGCTTGGTGCAGGCTCAGGCAGCAACTCAGACAACTACTCAGGTAACTACTCAGGCAACTATCTGTGGCGATCTGAACGCAGTCACATTGAACACGAACTGCACTTTATTTTCGGCTACCATGCCTGCCAGATGACCATCGATCCCCAGGCGGGCCTTCTGGATAATTGCCAGATCAGTCGCCGTTTCCTCCTGAATCCGGGTATTTCTGTTGAGCCTGATAAAACTGGCCTGACCTCCATGACGGTTGACCCCTACAACTGGCCGGTCTGTCCCGGCAGCCTTGATCTGGTTCTTCTGCACCACGTTCTGGAGTTTTCCGAGCGTCCGCACCGGCTGCTCAGCGAAGCCGCCAATACCATCATCCCTGGTGGCAAGCTGATGATCGTAGGCTTCAATCCATGGAGCCTGGCCAGTCTGTCACGCTGGATTCTGCCCAGTCACCGCAAGGCGCTGCGTGGTACCCATTTCCTCAGCCCGGTGAGAATGAGGGACTGGCTGACACTGCTTGGCTTTAATGTGGGGCGCATTCACCATGGTGCTTACCTGTTCCCGCTCGACCGGCTGTTCAAGGGCGTATCGGGAGAACTGCTGGAGCAGCGCTGCAAACACTGGCTGTTACCCCTGGGCGGATATTACGTTATGCTCGCTACCCGGGAAGTGCATGGCATTACCCCGATCAAACGGGGATGGCCGGATGTAGGTCGCAGATTTGTCCCTAACCCCATAGCCCGCCCGAGCGCCGGCAGAATTGGAGATCACACTTGAGCAAGCTCGTTGAGCTGTTTACCGATGGTGCCTGCAAAGGCAATCCCGGCCCCGGCGGCTGGGGGGTGCTATTGCGTTTTGGCACGGCTGAAAAAGGACTTTACGGCGGTGAAGACAACACCACCAACAACCGGATGGAGCTGATGGCGGCTATTGTCGGCCTGGAAACCCTGACCCGGCCATGCCAGGTCCGCTTAACGACCGACTCCCAGTATGTTCGTAAAGGAATTACCGAATGGATTGCCGGCTGGAAACGGAAGAACTGGCGTACATCAGCAGGCAAGCCCGTGAAGAACCAGGATCTCTGGCAGCGCCTGGATGAGCAGAACCAGCGTCATGACGTTGACTGGCGCTGGGTGAAAGGGCATGCCGGGCACAGGGAAAATGAAATGGCCGATGAACTGGCCTGCCGTGGTGCTGAAGAAATACTGAAAGGTGATTTATGAGACAGATCGTCATGGACACGGAAACCACCGGGTTAGACCCCGCCCAGGGGCACCGGATTGTCGAGATCGGCTGTGTCGAGATCATTGACCGGAAGCTGACCGGCAACACGTTTCATGTCTACATCAACCCGGAACGGACGATGGATGAAGAGGTTATCGCCGTACACGGGATCACCAACGAGTTTGTTGCTGACAAGCCGCTCTTTGCTGCAGTGGCGCAGGGTTTCCTGGACTTCGTCCGGGGTTCCGAAATGATCGCTCACAATGCCACGTTCGACGCCAACTTCCTTAACCATGAATTGAAAAAAATGAATCCGAAACTGGGTAAGGTTGAGGATTATTGCACCGTTGTCGACAGCCTGGCGCTGGCCCGTAAAAAGCATCCCGGGCAGAAGAACAATCTGGACGCTCTCTGTAAGCGTTATTACATCGATAACTCTGCCCGGACATTTCACGGCGCATTGCTCGATTCGGAGATCCTGGCCGAAGTTTACCTGGCCATGACCGGTGGGCAGACGGCGTTATCACTGGCAGGGAATGGCGAAGACGGACTGGATTCGGATGGTTCGGTTATTCGCCGGCTCTCTGCAGACCGGCCACCATTGCGGGTGCTGAGAGCCAGTGATGATGAACTGGCGCAGCATCGTGAAAAATTGGAAAAGATAGGTCAGGAGCTCTGGTAACAGGAGCTCCTGAGCGTTTTTCTACAGATAGTAGACCGTAAGGAACCCTACCCAGCCAAGAACCACGGTATAAGGCAGTGCCATAAACACCATCCTTCCATAAGACAGCCGGATCAACGGCGCCAGGGTAGACGTCAGCAGGAACAGGAATGCAGCCTGACCGTTAGGTGTGGCGATACTGGGCAGATTGGTGCCGGCGTTTATGGCAATCGCCAGCTTTTCAAACTGGTCGCGACTGATAAGACCCTGATCAAATGCTGCCCTGACTTCATCAATGTAGATAGTAGCGACAAAAACATTATCACTGATCATTGACAGTAGTCCGTTGGCGATAAAGAACATTCCTGTTTGTATCTCCACATCCATTTGCAGCACCTTGTTGATCACCGGGGTGAACAGGTGCTGGTCATGGATGACAGCGACAATACCAAAAAATACCGTTAACAGGGCAGTGAAGGGCATGGCTTCCTCGAAAGCCCGGCCAATCTGGTGCTCTTCCGTGATGCCGTTCGTTGCCGTGATGACAATAATGACCATCAGGCCGATGAAGCCCACTTCGGCCAGGTGCAATGACAGGGAAATAATCAGGAGAACAGCTGCGACTGCCTGCATGACCAGTTGGGCCCGTTCCCTGTTAGTACGGTTCTGGTCTTCAACTGCATTACTATGGACAAGCACGGCCCTGACGGCCTCAGGGATTTGTACGCCATAACCAAAGAGCTTGGTTTTTTCCAGAATCACACAGGTAACAAGACCCGCAAAAAATGCGGGTATGCTGATCGGCAGCATGTTCATAAAAAATTCTGTGAACTCCCAGCCAAGGCGTTCGGCAATCAGGAGGTTTTGGGGTTCGCCAACCATTGTCGAGACGCCGCCAAGCGCAGTGCCTACGATACTGTGCATTAGCAGGCTGCGTAAGAAAGCGCGGAACTGCTGCAGGTCTTCCCGGTGGTGGTCAATAATGGTGTGATCTTCATGGTGGTCATGATTATCAACATGGAACTTTTTACCGGAAGCTACGCGATGGTATAGCGAGTAAAAGCCAATACCTACGCTGATAAGTACTGCGGTAACAGTCAGGGCATCAAGGAAGGCAGATAGCACCGCTGCAACGATTGTAAAAAGCAGAGAGAGCAGTGTCTTGGAGCGAACCCCAAGCAGGATGCGGGAAAATATAAAGAGCAGCAGACCTTTCATGAAATAAATGCCGGCGATCATAAACATCAACAGCAGGATCACCGGGAAGTTATTGAAAACTTCTGTTTTGAGACTTTCAACGCTGGTGAGCCCTAGGAGAAGTGCCTGGATAACCAACAGGCCGCCGGGCTGCAGCGGGTAGCATTTCAGGGCCATGGCCAGAGTAAAGATAAACTCTCCCACTAGAGCCCAGGCGGTGACAACGGGGCCTAACGTAAAAGTTAGTATGGGATTGAGAATCAGGAAAAACAGGATGGTTTGTTTATACCAGCCAGCACTGTTACCCAGGAAGTTTTTCCAGAAGGCATCGATATACGTCTTAGACATGGTTCTTTTTTGTTAGGCCATTTCCATTGGTGGCGGGTATTATATGCTGGATTTAGTATCTCGTCAGCAAGCTAATAACACGGATATTTTAGTGTGATAGTAAAATCACTATTCAACCCCACGATTCTGACTGTATGAAAACTCAATACTCTGCACTTACCGGCTGGACGCCCGGTATTGATCCTGAGCTGTGGCTGATCATAAGAAACTACACAGTCCAGCATCCCTCAGACAGCCTGTTCTGGCATGACCCTGTTACTTGTCAAGGCACAGATCCTGTAGTGGTTGGGTGCCTGGGAGACAAAGCTGTGGCAGTTCAGGTAGCCATTGAGGAAGTCCACGGCGCCGAAGAGACGCCAATAAGAGAGCTTATGGCCCAGCAGGATGTCGGAATAACGGATCTGCTCAGTCATGCGATGCAGATAACAACGGCCAGAAAGAATCACCGTTTCTGTGGACGCTGTGGGAACGAGTCAGCACCCAGGGCAGGGGAGTGGGCCATGGTTTGCCCCGGCTGTAATACGCCATCTTACCCAAGAATTTCGCCGTGCATCATTGTTCTTGTTCATCGCGGAGATGAGCTGCTCCTGGTTCAGCACCACAGGCATGGCGGCAAGTCATCTCTGAATACTGTCATTGCCGGCTTTATAGAACCAGGAGAGAGTGCTGAAGAGGCTGTACATAGGGAAGTGATGGAAGAGACAGGGCTAAAGGTCAGGAATGTTCGTTACTGCATGAGCCAGAGCTGGCCTTTTCCTCATTCGCTGATGCTGGGTTTTCATGCGGAATATGCCGGAGGCGAGTTGATTCTGGAGGAAAAAGAACTCTGTGCTGGTGGCTGGTATTCAAAAGATAGCTTACCGGCTATCCCACCAGGCTTCACTATCTCCAGACAGCTTATAGATAAATATATTATCCAATCATAGTACTAAGCCAAAATTAAAGTTCAAGTAAGCTTCGAGATATTCGTTATTCAGGATTGCCGATGAGCTCGTCTCGATTCGGCGAAGGAATATAAGAGTCGACTACTAGAGACTCTCTAGTGGATGTACCCGGGCTACTGAATAAGTACACAAGAGCCGGTAGTTGATGGACTGTAAGCGGCTGAAACCTGAATCATTCAGGATCTGCCAGTTTCAGCAGCTGCTTACCTTTATTCTCACCATTAAAAAGTCTGAGGAAGGTTGATCGTATGTTGTCAAACCCCTCCTGTACGTCCTCGCAGCAGACCGAAGCATGCGGTAAGGCTCGTTCCACCGAAGATCGACAACGCCATGTTTGGTGGAGTTCCCCGGGGAAGAGGGATTGCCGGTTCCAGGTCATCAGGACTTGAAACAGCATATTCCTGCCAGCCAAACATTCCCTGCACCAGGGCTCCTACTGGTACTTCAGCGTTGCCTGACTGAATCACTTCGCCAACTGCAGTCGGCGGCAGGTAACTGGGCTCATCATCCATCCAGCCCCTCATGGCCGGATCGAAACTCAGGTACAGGTTTTTTACCAGAAGCTGGCCCGCATCGAGATCGGGAACCGGTAATTCTGCTTGACGGTATTCAAAATCATCGGCGGAGACCATCCCAAGAGGTCGTTGTTTCAGCAACCATTGACGATTGTATTCAGACATCACCGGACTCATTCAGATGCTGTTGTTATTGTTCAGGCCAAGGCTAACACGGCAGCATGCCCGCTATAAGGGCAAAATACGTTATGCTATGGCTTTTATTGCTTTGTTGATCATTGACTGAAAATTAGGAGGCACTCTTGGAGTATCTTGCGGAGTATGGACTGTTCCTGGCCAAGGCAGTCACTTTAGTGGTCGGACTGCTGGTTGTGGTCATCGTCGCCACAGTGCTGGGACAGAAAAGTAAAAAAATGCACAAGGGGCACCTGGAGGTTCGCAAGCTCAATGACCACTACAAAGAGCTTAAGGAAAACCTGCAGCACAGCGTGCTGAATAAGGAATCCCTGAAAAAGCTCGGTAAGGAGCAGAAGAAAAAAGCCAAGGCGGAAAAAAAGAAAGAGCCGGAAGTACGGCCAAAGCTTTACGTTGTCGATTTCCACGGCGACATAAAAGCCTCGGCAGTAAAGTCTCTCCGTGAGGAAATCACTGCTCTGTTGGCCGTAGCTGAAAAGAATGACGAAGTTCTGGTACGACTGGAAAGTGGCGGCGGGCTGGTGCATTCCTATGGCCTGGCGGCATCCCAGCTGCAAAGAATTCGTTCCAAGGGCATTAACCTGACCGTTGCCGTTGACAAGGTGGCAGCCAGCGGTGGTTACATGATGGCCTGTACTGCCAACCGTATTGTTGCCGCTCCCTTTGCCGTATTAGGTTCAATCGGGGTCATGGCACAACTGCCAAATTTCAACCGTCTGCTGAAAAAGCACGACGTTGATATCGAACTGCACACGGCCGGTGAATACAAGCGAACTTTGACAATGCTTGGGGAGAACACCGACAAAGGACGAGAAAAATTCAAGCAGGATATCGAAGACACCCACGGCCTGTTCAAGGAGTTTGTTAAACATTCACGACACAGTGTGGACATAGAGCAGGTGGCCACTGGTGAAATCTGGTATGGCCAGAAAGCGGTTGACATAAACCTGGTGGATGAGCTGAAAACCAGTGATGAATATATCTATGACCGGATTGACGACAATGATATCGTTCAGGTTTCCTACGTGGTGAAAAAGAGCGTTGCCGATAAATTCGGTCTGGCTGCCCACCATGCGCTGGATAAAACCCTGCTGAAGTGGTGGGAACGGTTGACTACCGATCGCTTCCTGACATAAAAACTGTTGCACTCGATGCCCCGTTTAACTTCAGTGGCATCGAGACAATCAATCCCGCCTCAACTTCTCAGACACGGCTATCGGCGATTCATACCTGAACACCACAACATAAGACGACATGATCAGGGTAAGGATGGCTGTCGCCTGTATGACATGGGCAGCTGCCTCTCCTATCAATAGCTGGCCAGCCGCCAGTGCCGCAATCAAAATTGAAAATTCACTGGTCTGACCAAGACGGAAACCCACTTCCCAGGCAGTCGCCTTTTTTTCACTGAGTCCTTTGAGCAGCACTCCGAAAACAGTCGGTTTCATTACCAAACATACCGCACTCATGACCAGCGCCGGCAACCAGATCTCCTGCCAAAGGCTGAGATTAAAGCTGGCTCCTATTGAGAAGAAAAAGAGTACCAGGAAGAAATCCCTGAGGGGCTTCAGGTTTATGGCAATGTACTGGGAAATGGGACTGGTGGCGATACTGATTCCTGCAATGAAAGCGCCGATTTCATAGGAGAGGTTCATCGAGTGGGCCAGCTCGGCAAAACCCAGGCACCAGCCAAGCGCCAGCAGGAAAAGATATTCGTGAAAACGGTCGAACCGACTCATCAATGGCAGCAGGATAAACTTTACCGCCATAAACGCCGCGACAATCAGCAGGGGCAGGGCGGCCAGTGCCATCAGTATATCAATCCGGCTACTGGCCAACCCGCCTTCAAAGTTATAAAGCATCAGCAGGACGAGGATAGCTATAAGGTCCTGCAGCAGCAGAAGGCTGACAAGGATCTCACCGGTATGTTTATGGTGAAGAACGGTTGTAGGTAACAGCTTGATGCCGATGATGGTGCTGGAAAACATCATTGTCGCGCCGGTTATAATCGCTTCCTTCTGGCTGAAACCAAAAGCTAGTCCCAGACCATAACCCGCCAGGGCGAACAGGAAAGAGCTTAACAGCCCAACTGTTGCTGTCTTGCGAAGTAAATGGCCCAAATGGCCAGGCTGCATATCAAGACCGAGGAGAAACAGAAGGAATATGATGCCGACATGGGCGATATCGTTCAGCAGGCCGGTGTCTGTAACCAGCTTCATGCCCGATGGCCCCAGGATAGCGCCAAGAACGATATACGCCACAAGCAGTGGCTGGCGAGTATACAGCGCCACCGAGGCCAGCAGCGCTGCACCACTGAATATCAAGAAGAATGAAAACAGCAGGGAACCACTTTCCATCAATCGAGCCTGTTGAAAACTGAGATATCAGTATAATACTCAACCGGCATAAGATCAGTGGTGAAAAGAGCAATAATAAACTTTACCTCTCCAGTTCCGGGCGACACCTCCCTGTGCCTTCCCGTTATCAGCCTATATGGCTGAATCGCTTCCTGTAAAGAGGTTCAGGATCATCACTGCAGCCCTGGTAGGTGCTGCTGAAGGTGGTCAGTGCTGCCTGGGCATCCTGTTCATTCTGGTCTTCACGGAGCAGAAAGCTGCTGAAGCCACAGCGTTTCATATAAAAAAGCTGGTCTATCAGCACATCGCCAATGGCCCTGATATCGCCCCTGTAACCATAACGATCCCTGAGCACCCGGCTGATGGAATAGCCCCGGCCATCCATGAACTTGGGAAACTGCACGGCAATCAGTGGAAACTGGTGAATCACTTCGGCAATGGCCTCAGGTTCGTCATCCGGCTCCAGCAGAAGTCCGTTAATTTTACCGATAGAGTCAACCAGCTCCCAGTCATTAAGCCAGATTTTCTGAGGCACCAGAACATCGCCCGTAAGTGTCTCCCGGGTGGAGTCCGGACTGAGGACGCTGCAGGCATACTCAGTCAATTCATTGTCCTTAAGCAGCCTGGCCATAAAGTCGCTCCTTGAAAGGGGTCAGTCCAATGCGCTGACAGGTGTCGATAAAGAGCTCACCCTGCTGACGCTGATCGAGATAGACGCTGATAATCTGTTCGATGACTTCAGGAACGTCATCCTGCTTAAAGGAAGGACCAACGATTTTACCGATGGCAGCATCCAGTGATGCTGAACCGCCTAACTGTACCTGGTAATACTCCTCGCCCTTACGGTCGACGCCCAGTATTCCGATATGGCCGACATGGTGATGACCACAGGCGTTCATGCAGCCGGAGATGTTCAGATCCAGGGGGCCAACATCGTGCAGATAGTCCAGGTCTTCAAAACGACGCTGGATGGCTTCAGCCAGCGGAATGGATCGGGCGTTAGCCAGGGCGCAGTAGTCGCCACCGGGACAGCAGATCATATCCGTCATCAGTCCCAGGTTTGGTGTCGCCAGTCCAAGGTCGTGCAATTGCTCCCAGACTTCCTTGAGGTTTGCCTGGGGTACATCAGAGAGGATCAGGTTTTGTTCATGGCTTACCCGAAGTTCGCGAAAGCTGTAACGGTCTGCGAGTTCTGCCACAGCCTCGAGCTGTTCTGAACTGACATCGCCCGGCGCATCACCTGTGGCCTTCAGAGCCAGTGACACCACGGAATAGCCAGACTGTCTGTGCCGGCTGACATTCTGCTTCAGCCAGGACTGGAATTCGGCGCCGCCCTGCATGGCGAGGTCATTCAGGTCAACAGACTCAAGCTTCTGGTAGTCAGGCCTGGTGAAATACTGATTCACCCTGTCGATTTCCGCCTGGGGCAGGGCAGTGGCGCTGTTCTGAATGTTCTGCCACTCTTCCTCGACTTTGCCGGCAAAACTTTCCGGCGTCATAGCCTTGACCAGTATTTTGATGCGCGCCTTGTATTTGTTGTCCCGGCGACCATAACGGTTATAAACGCGCAGTATGGCTTCCAGATAGCTCAGCAGGTTTTCCGGTTCAAGGGATTCACGAATCACACTGCCGGTCATGGGAGTTCGACCCAGGCCACCGCCGACCAGTATACGGAAACGGGTCTGGCCATCGTCACCAAGGTAAATATGGACTCCGATATCGTGAACCAGGGTTGCGGCCCGGTCCTGCTCAGAGCCACAGACAGCGATTTTGAATTTTCTCGGCAGGAAGGCAAATTCCGGATGGAAGGTTGACCACTGTCTGATAATCTCACACCAGGGCCTGGGATCAGTCACTTCATCAGCCGCCACGCCGGCGAACTGGTCCGTAGTGACATTGCGAATACAGGCGCCACTGGTCTGGATGGCGTGCATTTCCACCTCTGCCAGTTCCCCAAGGATATCCGGAACCTCTTCCAGCAACGGCCAGTTCAGCTGGACATTCTGCCGGGTGGTGAAATGCACATAACCCTTGTCGTATTTACGGGCGATAGCCGCCAGACGCCGTGCTTGGGTACTGCTGAGCATTCCATAGGGAATGGCGATCCTGAGCATGGGGGCAAAACGCTGGATATACAGTCCGTTCTGTAGTCGGAGGGGCAGGAACTCGTCCTCTGTCAAGTCACCGTCCAGGTAGCGCCGTGTCTGATCCCTGAACTGCCTTACCCTCTCGTCGACTATTTTCTGGTCGTAGTCGTCGTATTTATACATGGGTCTATTATTCTGATGTCTTGGCAGCGCCTGATGGCGCCACTGCCGGGATCGACACCATACCAGTTTTTATAGGTAGGAATAACAATAAAAATTCATATAACTATATCTAAACCGGTATATGTTAACGGTTTTGCGCAGCTGGGTGTTGTCTCATGAACAGGATTCAGCTAGCTTAGATTCTTGTGATGGAGCTGTTGCCATCAGGGGTTGAGTGTATCGTTGGCTGGGAAGCGATCTGACGACACTCATAATTCACGCAGCATTGTTCGTTATGGAGAAACTGAAATGGCCAAGAGCACAAGCGCCGAAGACAGCAAGGTGGATGCAATTGTCGCGGTTGCGCTGATTATACTGGCGGTGGTCACTGCCGTTTACTGGGTCAGCCAGCAGTAACAGGGCTGTCACGCAGTAGTCTTCAGCACCACTTTTACTATCACAAGAAGAACCAGTATAAAGCTGATGGTGCCAATGATTCCGGCAATCAGGAAGTGTGCCGGTCTGCCCTGGCTGAAATCCCTTTCCTTATTCTTACTGCTCTGAACGCCGAACGCCGAAGCCAGTACACTCTGTATGACTTCAATCGGACTGGTGCCTTTGTTATCCATAATAAAAACGCCATGCTGGGAGTTTGTCCATACTGCTGCCCTTTCAGGAAAAGGGCAAGAGTTAGTACATGGTTTCAATGAGTTTGACGGGTTCAGTGGTTCATAAAGCGGTCATATGCAAGGCAGACTTGTGCAGGCGTAGTTTTTCTACGTCAATCAAGTCTAACGCTGTCAGATGGCCGCTTTATGAACCACCCTTCGGGCCAGAGCGAGAACTTCCGTGTCTGCGTTCCAAGTGTTTGAAAGACGTCCAGTATTCCCGCACACTTGCGCCTTGGCTAGGCGCCCCCGCCAGAAAGATCTCGCTCTGGCTGAACGCGTCAAATCCATTGAAACCATGTACTTACCATGCAACTTCCGGTGTTTTTTCCCCAATGCATTCGAACTGGTAAACATCAGTCGCTGTGCCTCTGGCAGGTATTGCCATGCAGCTGTAGGTTTCAGGTTCAATCATGTAAGTCCTTATCGCTTTTGCCAGGCTCATGCCAAAAGCTGGCAGGGAGGATAAGGCTGTTACTGCCACCCTGGCTGTCGCTACAGGAAGGTCAAAAAAAATCACCGCTGCAGTATCAACGGTACTATCTATGATGTGTTCCAACGGCTCCTCTGGTAGCAGATTTTCCAGCGTCAAGCCAGTCAACAGAACCAAGGATTCTGTGCCCTTGAAAGTTAAGCCATTCCTGACACCTGTTCCTATTCCTGCATTGGCTTTGTTGTGCATAACCCCCCCAACAACCATCAACATGCCTGCCATCACTATTGTCCGGAGGATAGTATCGATTCCGAGAGCCTTGAGAGCGTATTCAGCTGAGTCATGAAATGCGTATGCACTGCACTTTGCAATATGTGTATAGGTGGTTGTCAGTATCTTATGAGCTGGAGAATCTATAACCGCGACAAAGCCACTATCAACAGTAAGCTGAAAAATAAAAGAAAAACCCAGAAATCCAGAGCCGGCCAGCGCCTCTTTTCCGGCAGCCACCCACTGCTGCTCTGGCGGGGCTTCTGCCTTAACTTTGGGAACCCACATTCCCCTGACGACACTGGTTGCTGACGAGAAACCCTGGTCAGCGAGCATATCCCTGAACATATTGGCAGTGGGCTTAACGTTGGTAGCAACGTAATAAACGCTCTTACCCACATAGCCTGAAGACATCACCGCTGCAGTACCAAGCTGACTTAACTTGCTTTTGATATCCGGATCTTCAACCCAGTAGAAGACATTATCTTTAAAGAAACCCTTAAAATACCTTGTGTAGTGGTTGGCTGATACCTTGAAGAGATACATGGTGACAGTGTCGTCAAACGAAACCGCTTTTTTATCTATATTGCTGTCCTCCATGTAGAATGCAATTGACCCGCCCAGAAGAGTGGCGTAGTTGGCCGTATCCAGGCTTGGATCCAGCACCGTCAGGTTATAGTCCTTGATGATTTCTGCAGCACGGTCACCAAGGTTGGCAACCGTGGCCAGAACCTGATTCGACGCATGGAACTCTGTAAAGGTACCGTCCTTGATGTTGATGCAGCCTTCCTCATTCTCAAGGTAGGAATAGATGTTCCTGACAGCCAGCAAATTAAGTAAAGGGTACAGACGTTGAGTGTAATGTTTCGACTTTTTCTGAGTAACTTTCGCTTGAGAAGCCACTTTGGGCTTATTTTCAGGGATTTGATTCGCGTACAGACCATCTGACTGAAGCACTCCGGCAAAGGATAATAAAAGGCAAACCAGGTATTTCTGAAAAATGACCTTGCTTTGTTCTTTGGAAGGGGCCAGCAGAGTGCTTTGAAATAAAATTGCGGACAGCGCCGCCGGAGTCGATCGAACGACCATACTGGTACTACCATTCAGAACAAAAAAGTCTGCTTTGCTGTGTGTTCAGATTATATCGATAAGTGTTAACTATAGATGGTCTTTATACAAAATGATCAGGACGCCTGTTTCATCATGTTACCTTTTCTGCTGTTTTGTAAGGTTATTTATCTGCTGGAAAAGGATGCTGAACATTCCATTACATCAATTCCTGATGATTCTACTATTTACTTCTAAAATTACTCTTCATTCCTTAAATTTATTTACCCACCAGCACAGTAAAGGCAATCAAGGCAAAGGATAGCCAGAATAGCGTTGAGGTTTTTCCATGTTTTCGCGCCCCATTTTTGTACGGCAGGATTTCTATTGGTCGGGATTTTCTCTGCCCGGTAACCATTTTTCTTTCTGCATGGTCGTTCTTAGCTTTCTGATGCTGGCTGCCAGCAAGAGCAGTGCGGAGTTTCTTCCGGAGTCTGCCCGCTACGGCACCACCACTTCCAGCACCGATGTTGGAATGTTGCAACAGGAACAGTATCCGGAAGTAAGACTGCGCCTGGGTGATACTGCGTCAGAGCCGGTAACAGCCAACGGATCCGGCGGCATTATTGTCACTATTGATACCAGCCAGTTTGACCGCCTTGTCAAAGGTAACATTCCCCTTGAGTTCCACTCGAAAGGTCTGGCCGGATCGAACAACCTGCTGTGGCACCCCTCGATCAACCAGACCCGGGGCTGGTATGATTTTGTCTCTGAAGGGTGGACGGGGCAGGCACGTCAGCCTGTGTCCAATGACCGGGAAATTCGACTCCTCTTTAAAATTCCTCCTGAAAAAGCCGGTAGGCAGTTCAGAATCCTTATGGAAAGGAAAGATACCCTTTCCACTGCCGCCACCTGGTCCGCTGTTGCTACCCAGGTGGCGGCTATGCACTGGCTGGGTCGCGGCTGGAAAGCCAAAGCCGGTGCGCTTCTGCCAGTTGTCATGAGCCCTGAATACCGCATGGACAGCCTGCTAAGGTGGTCCCACCTTGTGCTCAGTATTAATATGACTGAAGGCATTCGCAATATGATTGGCAGCAAGGCCTGGATAGACCAGCAGAGTGCATTGACACAATGCCTGCTGGATTTCGGCCAATCCTGGACAGTTTCCAGACTGAGTCAATATGGCAGACAGCAGGACGATTACATCCAGCAGGGGCGGGCAGGCCATAAGGATGCCGTCAAGCACTTCCTGGCAACCAACCCAACCAATGCCCTTATGGATTGTTTCAGTCTGGCCATGACTGAAGCATTACGGGTGATACTGCAGACTCAAAGCGTTGATGTATTCATGCATTCAAATCTTGGCTATGAATACCAGACAGTTGATGAAGATATTCTCAGAGGGCTGGGTAAACTGATCACCGCTTACGGCCTGGATCTGATGTTCTCGCAGATTGAAGATTTCTCCAGCTCCCGCATGGCGCAACTTCTTCTTCTTGCCCAAGACCCGATAGTTAAGGCGGATATCAGCAATGCCATGATTACCAGCGTCCAATACACCCTGTTTGAAGGCTATCAACATCTCTTTACCGCCGTCGCCAGACAGAAGGGGATGAGTCACCAGCAGGCTGCCCTTTATGGCTCCAGGTTTGCTTCCATCGTCAGCTTTGGGGATGCCGGTGCCCGATTGGTGTACAGCCTTTACAAGAGCTACTGGCTACTCGGCAAAGCCAATGAAATGGCTGTCGTTAAAGATATGTCTGCACGCTTGAAGGTTCTGAAGGAAAAACGGATGTTCAAATCTGTAAACGAGCGGATAGAGGCCATCTTTGCATATAGCTCTAATGCTGAACTTGATATGAGCTATTGGTTGAAAAGGCAATATGTCCGGGAGCATATTATCAGCCCAATGCTCTACCTGGTCGGTGCCAACCCTAAATCCGAAGACAACGTGATTGCGGGAGTGGGACATGCTCTGGACACTGGGATAGAAGTCGTTACCGGTGGTTATATCATTATCTCTGCCAAATACATGTCAGCTAATGTGTTCCTGGCTCCAGTTGCACCATTGGTTGCAACAGCTGGGTCTGGAGTCATACTCGGCGCCGTACTGTTTGATGCCTCCGAACTCAATAAAATAATCACGGGAGGCATAGTTCAATACGGTGCTGACGCTCTGGTGGACTACTTCCAGATGGAGAGGGGGACCCCAATGAGCTTTATTGCTGCCGGGCAGACTGACTTCCACATTATGATTGAGGAAGTGGTGCCCGAACCAGGAGAGCGTCGACTTCCTTCTGCTGACAGAGATGAGTTGTAAGCATTCTCTGTCTCAGCAGCTCACCCTAACTGTTTTTCCGCCTGAGTCAGGCTGGCCAATGGGCCAGCCAGAATAACGATATCGTCCTTGAGCAGTGAGCCGACTTTTTCCGGCTCCACAACCTTGCCGTCACGCTTGACCTCAATGACACTGACATCGTCAGAAAGTGGCAGCTCCTCAGCCTGCATACCTTCACAGGCCGATCCATTACAGACACTGAAGGCATGGCGGTGTGCGACTTCTTCGTTCTCACTACTCAGGTCATCAAAGCCGGGATAATAGCCGGAGAGCAGGTCGTACTGCTGCTCGCGGACCTGGTTGATTCGACTTCTGACACTCTCCCTGTCCATGCCCAGCATCAGAAACACCTGTTTAACAATCAGCAGGCTGGACTCAAGAACCTCAGGAACAACGGCTGTGGCACCGGCCTCTTTCAAGGCTTTGCTTTGTGAGTCATCTCTGGTACGCACCAGTATGGGCAGGCGTTCCCGCTGTTCCCTGATGATTTTCACCAGTTCCAGAGCGTTTTCACTTTTATCAATACAGATGATGACCTGCCGTACCCGCTCAAGGCCTACAGCTTCCAGAAGTTCTAACCGGCGACAATCACCATAGAACACCGGCTCACCAGCCAGCCCGGCTTCCTGGACATGCAGCGGATCATCATCCAGGGCGATGTAGGGCAGGTTTTCCTGGGCGAGGAAACGGCTTATTGTCTGTCCCACACGGCCATAACCGCAAATCAATGTGTGATCACTGATATGCGCCACCTGTTGTTCTATTTCACCCTGCTCAAGCACTTCAGTCTGTTGCTGTCTGGAGCGGTGAAACAGGGCGGTAATGTGCTGACTGTTTCTGATTAATAGCGGTGCCAGCATCATGGAGAGAATGGTCACCGCCAATATGATAGAAGCCTTGGCACCGCCGGTCTGGCCATACTGTGTCGCCAGCGCCACCAGCGCAAAACAGAACTCACCGCCCTGGCACAGCGCCAGCCCTGTCTTGAGAGAGACAGGAGAAGACTCGCCATTAAGCTTGGCAAGGAAAGTAATGAGAACCAGTTTGAACAGAATCAGCGAAGCTGTGCCGGCAAGAATAACGGGCCAGTAATCAACGAGAATCTGGACATCCAGCATGAGCCCGACGGAAACAAAGAACAGGCCAAGCAGTATATCCCGGAAAGGACGGATATCCGCTTCCACCTGATGCTTGTAATTGCTTTCACCGAGCATCATCCCGGCAACAAAACCGCCCAGTGCCATGGACAATCCCAGCAGGTGAGTCAGCCAGGCCGCCATTAAGGCAATCATTAAAGCGGTTAGGACAAAGAGCTCTTCGGAACGGGAGCGGGCCACTTCCCGAAACACCACGGGCAAGACCCATTTTCCTGCCGCCAGCATGGCAAGGACAAAGGCTACTCCCTTAACCAGAGCCAGACCAATGGAAGAGGTGATGGATTCGCCGCCGGCACCGGCGAGGGCAGGCACCATGATCAGGAAAAGCACTGCGGCGATATCCTGAAACAGCAGAACACTGATCGCCAGTTGCCCCTGGCGGCTTCTGATCTCATTGCTCTGTGTCAATTCTTTGGAAACTATGGCCGTGGAGGAAAGCGCCAGTGCTGCGGCAATTACGCTGGCTTCCGTGACACTGCTGTTGAACATCAGCATACAGGCGAAGATTCCCATGCTGCAGAGCAACACCTGCAGCCCGCCAAGACCGAAAACTTCACGCTTCATGGCTTTCATTCGCTGCAGCGAAAACTCCAGCCCGAGGGTGAACAACAGGAACACCACACCGATTTCCGCCAGCAGACGAATATCAAAGTCCTGGTCAATCAAACCGGTTGATGTCGGGCCCAGAACGATCCCTACAGCGAGGTAACCCAGGCTTTCCGGCAGGTTGAGCCGATGGAAGAGGGCAATGGCGCCGACAGAAAGCGCCAGGATAAGCATCAGCTGATTAAAGAAGGTGAAATCCATGGAGTTCAAAACCTGCTTATTCTTATGGATCTTCTAGTACAATTGGGCTCAAAATCGAATCAAGCGCCGGGAGGCGTGCATTGAAGCAGCTCTATCTTTATACCACATCAGGCTGCCATTTGTGTGAAATGGCTGAAGAGATCCTCGTGACCCTGGCCGCAGAAGGGGTGATACAATGGCTGCCGGTCGAGATCAGTGACAGTGACGAACTGGTGGATCGGTATGGTGTTCACATTCCCGTCGTAAGGTCAGAACAACATGACCAGGAAATCGGCTGGCCATTCAGCAGGCAGAAACTGAAACAATGGGCTGCGGGAATGTAAACCAGCAATGGAAAGACACTGAATAGCTTTATATAACAGGAGCGATTTTGATAAATCACAAGGTTAGGACTTTTCCGGATGAGGGTGATAACCTGAGTAATCAGGAAGCATCAGATTCGGACAATGACATGACAGGAAGTCATACTGACAGTCGCCTGGACGAAAACGCCAGGCTAATGAAACTGGCGACTACGGCTTCCATTACCACCGCCGTGGTACTGATCCTCGCCAAACTTGTCGCCTGGTTCATGACAGGCTCCCTGAGTGTTCTGGCAACACTGCTGGATTCCGCCATGGATGCCGTAGCCTCAATCATCACGCTGATTGCTGTCCGGATTGCCGTAAGCCCCGCCGATGCTGAACACCGTTTTGGGCATGGCAAGGCCGAATACCTGTCCGTCCTCGTTCAGTCGGCATTTATAGCCGGTTCAGCCATTGTACTGTTCCTGAATGCACTGGATAGACTGAAAGGCGCTGATCCGGCTTTAGGCAACGAAACCGTCGGTATCGTTGTCATGCTGATTTCCATCGTCGCCACACTGATCCTGCTCGCCATTCAGCGCTATGTAGTGCGGAAAACTAATTCATCCGCCATTGCCGCTGACTCCATGCACTACAAAGTGGATCTGCTGACCAACAGCGTCGTCATTCTCGCCCTGCTCGGCTCCAGCCTGGGCTATAAGCAGCTCGACAGTATCCTTACGCTGGCAATTGCCGTCTACATGCTCAGCAGTGTTTACTCCATGGCCCGCCAGGCCATTGATCACCTGATGGATCATTCAATGCCTGAGGAAGAAGTCGAGAAAATCCAGAATCTGGCCATGAGCGTGCCGGGAATTATCGGTGTGCATGAAATCCGCACACGTATCTCCGGGCAGGTGTCTTTTATCCAGATGCACCTCGACCTTGACGGAGAGCTGCCTCTGAAGACGGCCCATGATATTGGTTTTGCGGCTAAAAAGGCGGTTCTCGATTATATGCCGGACGCCGACATCATTGTTCACCTGGATCCAGAAGAAAAAACGCCCTAGCGGTGTCTCTGGTTTCACGAATCACCCGCTGTTTACTCTTGCCAGTTTGTTCAGCAATGGTTTTCACCACCCAGTGCAGAAAAGCCGGCTCATTACGCCGGTTTTTCGGTTTCCTGTCCATGGTTCTGGGCAACAGCCAGGGCGCGTCGGTCTCGATCATCAGGCGATTGTCCGGTATGTCTTTCAACAGGGGATGCAGGTGTGTTCCCCGTCGTTCATCACAAACCCAGCCGGTGATGCCAATATGCAAGTCGAGATCCAGGTACTTGTAGAGAGCTTCCCGGTCGGCCGTGAAACAGTGGACCACCAGCCCGGAGAGCTTATCCCGATGCTGTTTGATGATGGCCGACAACCGTTCTGAAGCATCCCGTTCATGACAGAATACCGGCAACCCGGTTTCTGCTGCCAGCTCCAGCTGCTGCTCAAATACCGCTTCCTGCACAGGCCTCGGTGAAAAGTCACGGTTAAAGTCCAGGCCTGTTTCTCCTACAGCCACCACTTTTTCTTCACGATAGAGTGACTTCAGCTCAGAAAAGCACAGTTCAGTAGCACTCTTGGCATCATGAGGATGTATGCCGGCAGTTGAGTAACAGTGTTCTGGATAGCGGTTGGCGAGTTCCAGAGCCTGTATGGATTCGGACAACGAAGTTCCGGTGAGAATCAGGGTATCAACGCCAGCCTCGACAGCCCGTTCAAGAACTTCTTCACGATCATGGTTGAACTGCTTGTCGGTCAGGTTAACACCGATATCCACTAAACGGTCTTGCATCAGCTACGGTTTCCAGAGGTAAAATCCGTTATATTCTCCTAGCCATCCACTCTCAGGTAAAGCTGTACGCAAAGGGCGCTGCTGTTAATGAATAATCAGGCTTCTATTATCTCTTCCCCCATGACCGTTACAGAGCTGGCCATCTATCCGGTTAAATCCACCCGCCAGGTCACTTTAGGTAGCGCAATCATTGGCAGCATGGGGTTTGAACACGACCGGCGCTGGATGCTGGTCGATTCAGAGGGGCAGTTTATCACCCAGAGAAAATACCCGAGGCTGGTGCTGGTAACTGCGACTTCCGTTGGTAGCGCCATAAGACTCAGTGCTGATGGGCATGACGATTTATTGGTTCCTGAGCCCGGTGCTTCCGCCCATGTCGTCGACACACGGGTCTGGAAAGATGATTGCCAGGGGCTGGATGCCGGAGACGCTGCAGCGCAATGGCTCAGTGACTTTCTCAAACTGGATTGTCGCCTGATCTATATGCCTGAAAATCGTATCCGTGCTCTTGATGCCAGGTATTCCCAGCCCGGGGAAAGGACCGGCTATGCCGACGGGTTTCCTTTTCTGCTGACCACCACCGCTTCGCTGGATGAATTGAATGCCAGACTGGATAAGCCGGTTCCCATGAAGCGTTTTCGTCCTAATATCGTCGTTCATGCTGAGACTCCTTTTGCAGAAGACCAGTGGCAGAGAATCCGGATCGGCTCCGTCACCTTCAGAGTTGCCAAGCCCTGCAGTCGCTGCATCATGACCACGGTTGACACTGAACGGGCGGTCACTGGGAAAGAGCCGTTAAAAACCCTCTCGGAATACAGAAGAATCGATAAAGGTGTGATCTTTGGTCAGAACCTGATTCATGAGTCGACCGGAGAGATCAGGGTAGGGGACAGGGTGGAAGTGCTTGACTGACACTCCCCGTCCTATCGGACGAGGGTTCTTGGATCGCTCCAAGAGTTTCCTGTTTCAACGTTCGATGCTCAGAGAACAGCTTGGTTATCGCATAAAAGTTCCCATGATGAGAACTTTTACGG
>JBPCXN010000164.1:0-11320 GCA_051008495.1 Endozoicomonas sp.
GCTGTCACCATTGCCACTGACGGGCGCTCGCTGAGCTTTGACCCTGCAGAAGACTGGCATGGTAGCACCAAGACCTTCACCTATAGAGTAACCTCTGAGAACAATACCGAAGATGCTACGGTGACCATTAATGTGAATTCTGTTGTGGATGCGGTTAATGACAGCCTGACGATTATGGAAGATGAGTTGCCCAGAGCAATCATCCCACCGCTTACCAGTAACACCGACCAGGGCTTTACCGTCACAGCCAGTAGCTTTACCGACGCCAACCACCAGCCCTATCATGCTTTTGACAATGTGTCTCCTATCGATGGTTCGAATAACAATGCCTGGGGGTCAACTGGAAGCACTGGGTGGATTCAGATCCAGCAGAATCAGGCTCAACATATAGCCTACTACACTATCACTTCAGCGCTCACCGCCGACCAAGCCCCTGCTGACTGGGTACTAGAGGGAAGTAATGACGGTCTTACATTTACAACCATTGATACTGTTAGCGGCCAGGGCTCATGGGGGAATAGCGAAACCAGAACCTTCATTGCTGATAACCCCGGTCAATACAGTTTCCTGAGGCTGAACATTAGTTCAAACAACGGTGGTGGCCACGTTATTATTGACGCCCTGCAGTTTTTCAGTCACCTGGGCTCTCTGGATGTTCTCGCTAACGACTCCTTTGGAACAAATTCCCGCGTTGACCAGATAACAACTGGACCAACCAATGGCACGGTAACTATAGAGCCCGATGGTAATACAGTCACTTACACACCTAATGCTGACTTCCACGGAGTAGACACATACACTTACGAAGTGCTAACTGCAGCTGGTAACCGGGAAACCGCTACGGTCACTGTGACAGTGACCCCCGTGATTGACGCTTTCGCTGATTCAGTCAGAATTTCTGAAGACAGTGGGCTTATCCCTTCCCTGAGCAGTGCAAATGACCAGGGGTATGTGATCACTTCTTCAGGTAATGCTACCACAAGCCATCAAGAATTCATGGCCTTCGACAACCAGGAGTCCAGTCAAGTAGGCAACAGTAACTCCTGGGCAACCCCTCCCGGCACCACCGGCTGGCTGCAGGTTCAGATGCCAGAACAGACACAGGTGACTTCTTACGATATCACCGCAGCATCCCTTGAAACCCGCCAGCCTTCTGACTGGATTTTGGAAGGCAGTAACGATGGCTCCACTTATACGACTCTTGACACACAGAGC
This sequence comes from Endozoicomonas sp., assembly GCA_051008495.1. Taxonomy (GTDB): domain Bacteria; phylum Pseudomonadota; class Gammaproteobacteria; order Pseudomonadales; family Endozoicomonadaceae; genus Endozoicomonas_A. Next base: position 1,216 of record JBPCXN010000164.1, read on the forward strand.
GGCGTAACCTGGGAGGGCAGGGAAACCAAAACCTTCACGCTGGGCTCCGCCGCCAACTTCAGCTATTACCGGATTACCATTAGCGACAATAATGGGGATGTCTACACCGGCTTTGACAGCCTGCAGTTCTTCAACAATGCTGGCGGCAGCGACAATGTCAGGACTATCGATGTTCTCGACAACGACACCTTCGCCGCCGGCGCTACGGTAGCCATCGCCAGTGGTGACGAACCATCCCATGGCACGGTTACGGTGAATGCCGACAACACCCTGTCCTATAGAGCCAATGATGATTACCACGGTTCCGACTCCTTTACCTACACAGTGACCTCTGTGGCTGGTAATACAGAAACCGAGACCGTGACCGTGACCATAGACTCTGTGGTAGACAGAGTGCACGACAGCCTGACCACCCTTGAAGATGCCGCTGCGGATATAGATGTTCTGGATAATGATAAGTTCGAGTCCAGCGCAACCGTGACGTCCACCACTCATGGCACAAACGGTACTGTCTCCATCAATACTAACGGCACGTTAAAGTACACTCCGGACGCACACTTCAACGGTACAGACTCTTTCACTTACACCGTCACCCAGGATGGCGTCAGTGAAACCGCCACCGTGGATGTGACAATCACTGCTGTCAACGATGTGCCCAGCTTTGCTCTGCCTGCCAGCCCTGACCAGGCGGTTCTGGAAGATGCCGGTGCGCAGACCGTGGCCGGTTTCGCCACCAGCATCAGCAAAGGCCTGAGCAACGCCAACGCCAGTGATGATGAAAGCGGCCAGACACTGACGTTTAATGTCACTACCAGCAACAGCGCCGCCTTTGCTGTTGGCCCGGCTATTGACGCCACCACCGGCAACCTGACGTACACCCTGGCTGATCACTGGAACGGCGGCCCAATTACCGTCACCGTTAACTTGTCTGATAACGGAGGAACGGCCAACGGCGGTGTTGATACCTCTGCCAACCAGACTTTCACCATCAGCTCTACTTCAGTGAACGATGTTCCGAGCTTTACCGTTGGCGCTAACCAGACTGTTCTGGAAGATGCGGGAGCGCAGACAGTAGCGGGCTTCGCCACAAACATCAGCAAAGGCTTGAGTAACCCTGACGCCACGGATACTGAAAGCAGCCAGTCCCTGACGTTCAACATTACTACCGACAACAACTCCGCCTTCGCGGTTGGCCCGGCTATTGACGCCACCACCGGCGACCTGACTTACATCCTGGCCGATCACTGGAATGGGGGCCCCATTACTGTCACTGTTAACCTTTCGGATGACGGCGGCACGGCCAATGGCGGTGTAGACAGATCCGCGGACCAAACGTTCACCATCAGCTCTACTACAGTGAACGATGTTCCGAGCTTCAGCCTGTCGGCCAACCCTGATCAGACGGTTCTGGAAGACGCTGGCGCACAGACAGTGGCCGGTTTCGCCACCAGCATCAGCAAAGGCTTGAGCAATGCTGACGCCACTGATGACGAAAGCACCCAGACCCTGACCTTTAACGTCACTACCAATAACAGTGCCGCCTTTGCTGTCGGGCCAGCTATTGACGCCAGCACCGGCGATCTGACATACACACTGGCGGATCACTGGAACGGTGGACCGATCACCGTCACGGTTAACCTGTCTGACACTGGCGGAACGGCAAACGGTGGCGTAGACACCTCCGCCAACCAGACTTTCACCATCAGCTCTACTTCGGTGAACGATGTTCCGAGCTTTAATCTGTCCGCCAGCCCGAACCAGACTGTTCAGGAAGACTCTGGCGCACAAACAGTATCCGGCTTCGCCACCAGCATCAGTAAAGGTTTAAGCAACCCTGACGCCACTGATGATGAAAGCGGCCAGACCCTGACGTTTAACGTCTCAACCGATAACAATGCCGCCTTTACCGCTGGACCAGCTATCGATACAGGCACCGGTGACCTGACATACACCCTGACGGATCACTGGAACGGCGTCATAAACATTACTGTGACGCTCTCGGATGATGGCGGTACGTCCAACGGCGGTGTAGATACTTCTGCGGGACAGACATTCTCTATCACGGTAACGCCGGTGAACGATGCACCGGTATTCGGTGATGATTCCGGACTCAGCAGTATCGATACCGTCACACAGGTTCCCTCGGGCTCCACTATTGACGAACTGTTCGCTGACCTGTTTACAGATCCGATTGACGTACAGCATACCGAGGGCGCCCACGACTTAGCCGGTATCGCCATCACCGGCAACCAGGCTGACCCTGTGAATGAAGGTGTGTGGGAGTATTCAACAGATGGCGGTGCAAACTGGCATGCTGTGGGTGATGTGTCCGCCACCAGCGCTCTGTTGCTGGAAAACACCGACTCTGTGAGACTGCGCTTTATGCCGGTCTACACCTACATCGGCGCCCCCGGCCAGCTTGAAGTTCACGCAGTGGATGATTCCACCACTGAAACCTGGACAAGCGGTGCCAGCCAGAAGCATTACGACACCACGACAGATGACCACAGGGCTCACGTTTCTCAGGAAGAAGTCACCCTGACCACGGAGACTACCGGCAAGATCCACGTGAACCCGCCGGTGCCCATCAGCGCCAGCACGGACCGGCCTGTGAACGAGCCCAATGTTGAGGCACCTTCTCCGGTTGCTCCTGTACCAGCCGCTCATGAAGTCGCCGGGGATACCTTTGAAGAGGCGACCCCAACCCAGCTGGTCACCTCTCATGATGGAGACCCGGCGAACACGGACCACCATCAACAATCTGTTCAGCGGGTTAATGAGCGTTATGGCAGCAAGCTGATCACTGGTTCCGTTCATACCGGGCTGGATACCCGTCAGAACACTTCTTCAGAAGCAGCTACGGAAGCCTGGGCGGATACGGTCAGGGACTGGACTGACCGGCAGCTGGCTGAACTTGAAGAAGAAGAGCAGAGGCTCGACCAGGCTCCTGCAACCAGGGATGGCACACCATCCGAGAGCCCTCAGCCGACACCTCAGAAACCTTCTGAAAATATTCAGGATGAGAATATCGAAGAAAACCCAGAGGATGAGGCTGAACAGGTTGAAGAGGCTGATAAGGAAACAACCGCTGCCCGAGGTTTATCGAAACAGCTTGCAGGAGAGGCACAAAAGGAAGACCAGTCTCTCAGTCAGTTGGTAGAAGCTCTCGAAGCATTGAAGAACGAATCGAATTCAACGAACCGCCGTTTATGAACGGAGCCGGATAAGTAAGGAAATTTTGTCAGGGAAGTCAGTGGTTTCATGACGTTGGAAGCCTTCCGCAGTCTGTCAAGACAGATCTCTTGAAGATACGAGAAACAGGGAGGTTTCTTGAAAATGTTAACCATCAATGGTTTGAAAAAGGCTGTACCACTAACGTCTGCGTTGTTAGCGGCTTGTTCCGTAACGCCAGTCCCCATCACTAACATGGAACACAAGCAAAGGGTTGCTGCAGATATCAGCACTTTGTATGTGGACCAGGAACAGGTGACGGCGCCGGTCACTCTTCATGAGGCCATCGCCAGGTCAATAAAGTACAACCTGGACCACCGCCTGAAGGTTATGGAATCTGCACTGGCTAACAAAATGTTCGCAGTATCCAAGCTGGACCTTCTGCCTAAAGCCGGTTTCAGTGCGGGTTACACCGAAAGAAGTAATGAAGCAGCTTCCAGTTCAAGATCGCTGGCTACAGGTCAGGAATCTCTGGTGACATCTACATCACAGGACAAGGATCGCCGGATTGCTGATCTGGGCATCACCTGGAATGTTCTGGATTTTGGTGTTTCCTATTATCGCGCCCAGCAGCAGGCTGATCGCTGGCTGATCGCTCAGGAGCGTCGCAGAAAGGTCATTCACAACATTATTCAGGAAGTGCGCAGCGCCTACTGGCGTGCCCACTCCGCAGACAGGGTTCTGCATGATCTGGATCCACTGCTGGTCAGAGTTGAGAAAGCTCTTAAACAGGCCCGTACCGTTGAGCGTAAAAAGCTCAAGCCTCCGGTTGAAGCTCTGTCTTACCAAAGTCGTCTATTGTCGGTCCTTTCACAGCTGCACGAAGTACGCCGCAACCTGATGACAGCGAAAACCCAGCTGGCTTCCCTGATGAACCTGCCTGCTGGTACAGAGTACAGGCTGGCGAATGGGGAAATGAGCTTTACTCCAAAGGTTGACATCCCGATGGAGGAGCTGGAACGCCAGGCTCTGGAGATGAGACCCGAACTCAGGGAAGAAGGTTACAACGACCGTATTTCCGCCCTGGAAGTGAAACGCACCATGGCCAGCCTGATGCCATCACTGCAGTTCAACACTTCCTACAACTACGACAGCAACAGCTACAACGAGAACAGCAACTGGGCTGAGTTCAGTGCTCTGATCGTTGGTGATCTGATGGACGTTGTCACCATCGGCGATCGCATGGAGCTTGCTGAAGCGCAGGGAGAGGTCGTCAAGACCCGCAGGATGGCTCTGAGCATGGCGGTAATGACCCAGGTTCATGTGGCAATGCTTCAGTATCACCAGTCAGTAGACGCTTACTCTACTGCTATGGCCATTGATGACGTGGAACAAAAGATTCTGGGTCATATGAAAGCTTCCAGGGCCACCCGTGTCGCCAACGAACAGGAGCTGATCGAAGCTGAACTGAAAGCGATTCTGGCCGAACTGAAGAAAGGTGACTCTTTCGCCAGACTTCAGAGCAGCTACGGGAATATCTTCCTTTCTATTGGCGCCGACCCATTGCCGGAGACCGTAGCCAGTCATGACCTGAAAACCCTTTCAAATGCTCTGAGGCAGGGAGAAGAGGCGTGGCGTAACTGGACGCCAATGGCTATGCCTGAGGCAGGAGCGTCTATAGCTAACGAGAGAGCTGACGAGAGAGCTGACGAGAGCTTTCTGAGAAGTGTTAAAGCGGAAGCCTCTGAAGAGGTTGCCCCCCTGGAAGCCAGGGAAGAAGCTGATAAGGATGAAAGTACAGATCCAATCACTTCATTCTTTCGCAGCCTTTTCGGGCAGTCTGATACAACCTCAGAGAGCACTATGGCTCAAGAAGAAAGCGCATACCTGGAGGCTCCCGCGGAAGATCAGTCCCTGGACAGGGTAGAAGCTGAAATCTCTGAAGACATTGAGGCCATGAGAGCCAATCCGGTGACAGAGTCCGATGCTGGCGCAGCCAAAGACCCCATTACCTTCCTTATTCGCAAGGTAAATAGCTGGTTTGAGCCCAGAAACTGAAAAAGCTGTCTTCTGAGAAGTTGTTTGCAGTAGCTGTAGTCCTTTCTTCGCTTCAGGCAGTCAGTCCGGCCTGTAGCAGGAAAGATAGCTGTCTGCCCCTCCAGGCTTTACAGGGAATAAGTAAGAAGCATGAAATTCTACGCTTTACTGGCAGTGCTTTCATTGCTGCTGTGCCGTCTCAGCTCCGCTGCTGAAATCTATTCAGCAGACGATGCTAACATCGGGATTCAGGTAGCAGAGGGCACAGTCAGCGCCAGGGCATTGCTCGAGCCAAGGCGTGAAGCCGTCATCTCCAGTGAACTCTCCGCCAGCATCGAGAAGGTTACTGTAGCCGACGGGCAGAGGTTCAAAGCCGGAGAGCCTCTGGTGCGCTTTATCTGCACTCCCTATGAAGCGGGACTGGAAGAAGCCCGCGCCAGCCTGGAATCCGCCGAGATTCTCTACAAGAGCAAGAAAAGACTTAATGGCCTTAATTCTGCCGGGGATGTGGAAGTTGACCTGGCCGCCGCGGACGTCCGCCGTCTCAAGGCAAAAGTGAAATCCTCCCGTTTTCTCGTTGACCGCTGCACCATCAACGCCCCCTTCAACGGCAGAGTGGTTGAAGTCTTTTCTAATGATTTTGAGAACATCGAAACCGGCACCCAATTATTATCGGTTCTCGATGACAGCCAGCTGGAAGTCAGTCTGGTCATTCCTTCCAACTGGCTGGTCTGGCTGAAGGAAGGCCATACGTTCAACCTGAAAGTGGACGAAACCGGAACCTCCTACCAAGGTGTAGTGACCCAGCTGGGTTCCCGGGTGGATCCGGTCAGCCAGTCCATAAAAATCACCGGCAACCTGCTTCAGGTCCCTGAACAGATTCTGTCCGGTATGAGTGGAACGGCTCAATTTTATCTCCCCAAGACCCGATAACAGTACATAAGGAGTTACTGATTCCAGACCGGATTCAGGCCTTGCGTCTGATCCGGCTTTTTCATTCCCGGGATAAGCAAAGCCATGGAAGCCACTCAAGAGATAGACAGTCAATCTGTCTCAACTCAGGAGCCCACCTACGATCTGTCTCACCCCTTGTTCAAACTGCTCCAGTTTGAGAAAGAGATACGCGGCGCCACCAATAAAAATCAGCTGAAATATGTCATCGCCAATCGCCTCAGAAGGCTGATCGACTTCCAGCACGCTGTTCTCCTGCGTACAGGCCATGGGGTAAGAACATCTGTGGTTGCGGTTTCTGATGTCTCCAGCATTGACAAGAATTCACCGTTTGTTCGCTGGATGAAGAGCGTCGGAGTTGAGCAGATGAAGTCTCTCGACAGTGAGGCCTCATTCGAGATCAGAGATTTAAGCCTGACAGACCTTTCCCCCAGACTGCAGAAAGGCTGGAAAGAGTGGTCCTGCGAGAATTCACTGTGGGTTCCGCTGAAGTCACCTGCTGGTCGGCTACAGGCAGTCCTCTGGCTCGTCAGGGACAAACCTTTCTCCGATTACGAGAAAGTCCTGATCCAGCACCTGTCAGAAACAGTCGCCCACGCCTGGATGGTCTATCACCCGAAACCACTCCAGTGGCGAAAGCTGGTAAGAAAAAATATTGTCTATGGGCTGCTGCTGACAGCACTGGTTTCGACCTTCTTTATCCCCATTAGAAAATCCGTTCTTGCCCCGGCAGAGGTGGTTTCTGAATTCCCTGCGGCCGTAACAGCACCATTTGACGCCGTGGTGCGAGAGATTCTGGTCAAACCCAACCAGTTTGTCCGTCCGGGCGATAAGCTTGTACGCCTTGAAGATACCGATCTGAGAAATAACTATGAGCTGGCCAGGGAAGAGCTGGCCATCGCACAGGTTGAGCTGAGAAAGCTGCGCCAGGGCGCCTTCTTTGATCCCCAGGCCAAAGCCAGCCTCGCTGAGCTCGAAGCTCAGGTTGACCTGAAAAGAGCCCAGCTCAACTACGCCAGGGAACTGGTTGGCCAAACCACCATTTCCGCTAGCCAGTCCGGAGTAGCCATATTCCGTAATGAAAATGACTGGCAGGGGCGTCCGATCTACCAGGGAGAGAAAGTGCTTTACCTGGCCAACCCGGAAGAAGTTCAGCTGCAGATTCACCTACCGATTCGTGATGCCCTGGTCCTGGACGAAGGCGCTGATATCAGATTATTTCTTGACGTCAAACCTCTTGAACCACTGAATGCCGAGCTCGTTAATGCATCCTACGATGCAGAAGCTACGCCTGATGGTGTTCTGGCCTACCTGGTAAAGGCGAAACTCAAGCCCGGGGAAGAGATACCAAGAATAGGTCTGCGGGGCACAGCTAAAATGTATGGCGATGAAACCTCATTGTTTATGTACCTTTTCCGCCGCCCACTGGCCACTGTCCGGCAGTGGCTCGGGTTGTAAAGCATGATGGATGCGCCGGTGACGCTTCCGCTTTTGCGTGAAGACCTGAAAATCTATCCGGGCCCTGAAGAAGCCGATGGCTCACCCAGCTGGACCCTTCACGACCCGGTCAATAATCGTTTCCTGCGCCTTCGCAACAGCGCCCATGAGCTTCTCATACACTGGTACTGTGGAGATCCGTTACAGGTTCTCTATAAAGTGAGAGGGCACAGCGGCATTAACCTGACTCTGGCTGACCTGCAGGAGTTTATTGCCTTTCTTCACACCAACAGTCTGATACGCCGTGACCAGCCTGATGCCCCCACAGCCCTGGCAGACGAGGAAGAAAAACGTAACAGGCGAAGCTTTCTTGGGAAGCTTGTTCATAATTACCTGTTCTTCCGTATTCCCCTGGTAAGACCTGATCGCTTTCTTGATGCCACTGTTGCAAAGATTCTGCCGCTTATGCAGTGGAAAGTGGCGCTGGTGATCATGCTGCTGGGCTTGTCCGGAATCATTCTAACGTTTCGACAGTGGGACAGTTTTAAAAACAGTTTTCTGCATTTTTTCTCCCTTGAAGGTTTGCTGTACTACGGCAGCGCCCTGATGTTTGTAAAAATCCTGCATGAACTGGGCCACGCCTATACCGCAAAAAAATACGGCTGCCGTATACCAACCATGGGCGTGGCTTTCCTGGTTATGTTCCCAGTGTTGTATACCGATACCACCGATTCCTGGAAGCTGACGTCCTATCGGCAGCGAATGTTCATTGGCGCTGCGGGTATGCTGACGGAGTTGTCTATTGCCTGTATCGCCACATTCACCTGGCCTTTCCTTTCTGACGGGCCATTGCGCAGCGCTGTCTTCATAGTAGCCAGCCTGACCTGGATCACCACACTGGTGGTCAACCTGAACCCACTGATGCGCTTCGATGGTTATTATTTGCTTTCCGACTTCTGGCGCCTGGAAAACCTGCAATCACGAGCCTTCAACCTGGCGCGCTGGAACCTGAGACGATTCCTGTTCGGGGTGCAAATGCCCCCTCCCGAACAGTTCACGAGATCCATGCAGCGCAAACTTCTGATTTACGCCTATAGCACCTGGATCTACCGCTTTTTCCTGTTTCTCGGCATAGCTCTGCTGGTCTATTACTTCTTTTTCAAAGCACTCGGCATCTTTCTGTTTGTCGTCGAAATCATCTGGTTCATTGCTCTGCCCATAGCAAATGAACTGGCTAACTGGTGGAGGCTTCGCAAGGAAATGACTTTCAACAAAAACAGTATTATGAGCCTTGGCGGAGGGTTGTTTCTGCTGGGACTGCTGTTCATCCCCTGGCAAAAGAATCTTTATCTGCCGGCCATTGCCGTCGCAGATAAAACAAAACAGTTTTACCCGCCGGAAAACGCCAGAATCGAGCAGGTGATGGTTTCTTCCGGCCAGCAGGTAACCAGGGGGCAAACCCTGGCGACCTTATCAAGCCCGGAGCTGGTTCATGAAAAAGCCACTTCAGAGAGAAAAGCGCAACTCCTGCAGACGATGCTGGACAGAAGTTCCGGAGATATCAGCAGCAGGCAGAATGCCCCCAGGCTTCGACAGCAGCTGGTAGCACAGCGCCAGCATACTCGGTCAGTCAGCGAAAAAATCGATGACCTCAAACTGAAAGCGCCGTTTGACGGAACCATCTCGCAAGTTTCGAAGGATTTATCACTGGAGCAATGGGTTAACGCACAGCACATGCTGTTCAGGCTGGTATCTCCGGGACAATGGCAGACTGAAGCCTATGTTACAGAGTCAAATCTCTACCGGGTAAACCCGGGTCAGGCTGCAAGGTTCTACAGCGATGATCCGGATATCAAACCCTTTAACCTGACCCTGCAGGAAGTGAATTCCGTGGGCAATTCAGTGATGGACTACGAGTATTTCAGCTCAGACTATGGTGGCCCGATTGCCGTCCAGAGAGATGATGAGAATAAACCCGTTCCAACCGACGGACTCTATCGCCTGGTTCTGGTACCTGCTCCAGGAGAGGAAATAGACCTCACCCGGATAACTCCAGGAACTATCCGGTTAAACGTCGAAGGTCGCAGTATCGCTCGTTTTATCTGGGAAGATACGCTGACGGCTGTGCTCAGGGAGAGCGGGTTTTAGGAATGATGTAACCGTTCAAACAGGGGGCAGACTCCCCCTACTTGTCGCGATCGGATGTTAACGGCTTGGCCCCGAATGTTTCTTTCCACATTCGCGGAATTAGCTCTGTGATATCTCGAGTCGGCTGGTAGCTGATACGCTGGAGCACATCAACGAAGTATTTGTAAGAATCAATGCCCGCAATTGGAAATGGCTGTCTGGCACCGTTCAAGTATAAATAACAGCTTGTCGAGGTAGCATAAGAGGCAGCGTAAAAAGGTGTCCGGAACACTCTTGCCACATCAGGCTACACCTTCTACTCCTTCGTTTGTCTGGAAATTCCACAATGCAGTGATTTTTTGAACTTTATGTAGTGCTCAAT
>JBPCXN010000165.1:0-5017 GCA_051008495.1 Endozoicomonas sp.
CCAACTAGGTCTGAATAAAAAAAGCGGTATTCTGACATAATTAGAAAGCACTTTCCTGATTATTAGATTCTGTCAATAAAACAGCGACCAAAGAATATTTTATTCGTATTTTTACGAATTCAATTAACTTTGTTTTTAAGCTAAACATTGACGACTAAACTAACAGAAGCGCACATAAGAAAACTTCCGAGATAAAACTCTTTTTTTAAAAGGCCATGAAAATGAACATACCCCTGATCAAACGGGGTATTACAGCTACGGCTGTAGCAGTTGCCTTATTAAACCCATTCAAGACTCTTGCTTCTGAGCTATCCGCATCTGACCGGACAGTTACCTATCCATATCGCACAGCCCTTATAGCTTCTGGAGCTCTCGCTTCAGCCTGGGCTTTAAGCTCTGGCAGCATTGCCAATGACAAGAAAAAGCATTTCGGTATATCCGTACTATTAGGTGCCGGTAGCGAAACCATTCTCAGGAGGCACCCTTATACTGCCAGTCACCGCTGGCGCAGGATAGGCATTGCGACAGCCCTGGCTACAGCGCCCGGATTCATCAAAGAACTGACTGACTCAAAGTTTGATAGTGGAGACCTTCTTGCTGACATAGCAGGCTCTTTCACAGGTGCCATGGTGAGTGACTTATTACAGGGGCCGACACAGGAGCAGCTCAGTGTTGATATAAGTGTTGTTATAAAGAGTGACAGGATTTCCCTGGGTTTGGTAAGGCACTTCTGATTCAGACACGCTACCGCCCTTCAGATTACGCATATTCCGAAAGAGCACTGTTAGATTGAGCTGTGAACACTCAAAAGCAGGCATTCACATAAGGCCTCAACAAGGCTGTCAGTGCTCTTTATTTTTAACTTTGGTATAGCGACAATAGCGTTCAGCTTTCCTGCTGCAATCTAAGGAGATTTTAAGGATTTACACTTCCTAAACAATACGTACTGAAAGACAGCTTAATTATACTTATTTCGGTTTTTAGCTATTTAAATTTTTAACCCCCCCTGATTTACCAATGGCCAGGCCAACTCTACTCATCGTACTCCGGTCTCTCAATACCACTGTCAACAGCCGTTTGAATACTTATTGCCCACCCTGAACCAATACCCTATCGTTGCGCCCCACTCTTCATCTATAAGACAGGTAACCTCCAGTGACGAGAGCAGACCGTACACAGGAGTGCCGGAACCAGGATTCCTGATGACACAGACTAATCACTTTGTTGCCGTTGAAGCCAATATTGCTGCGGGTAAGTCCACTCTGCTGCCCAGGCTTGCCGCAGAACTGGACTGGGACCCTGTGCAGGAGCCTGCCGAGGATCCGGAGTTTGCCCGTCTGCTGACCGGTTTTACCCAGAACCCCAAAGACTCTTCCCGCCGGATTGAGTTTCAGCGCTACATTACCGAACGCCGGGCCAGGATCGTTGACAGTCTGCCAACCCACCGGAACTACCTTATTGAGCGCTCCCTCTATTCAGACCTGATTTTCACCCAGGCCAACTTTCTGTCCATGGAGCAGCCCGACACGGAGTTCATGCTTCACTATTGCGAGATCCAGCGTCGTCTGAATGACTACCCCCGCATCAGTGCCGTGGTTTACCTGCACACAACGCCAGAAGTAGCCCATGGTCGTCTGGAGAGCAGAGCAAGAAAAGCCGAAGCAGGCACCCCACTGGAATACCTTCGAGATATCCATAACTATCATGAAGCGATTCTTCCGCAGATCTGCCGGTCAATGAACACGCCACTGATCTCTCTGGACTGGAACGATTTCGGGTGTGAGAAAACTGCTGCCAGAAGGATTCTGGAAACTATCGAAGAAGCATCCGATCAAGCTGCCTGAAGCAGCTCATCCTTTCAGGTTGACCTGTTACCGCAGCCTTGTGAAGGAGTTGTATTTTATTCTTCAATTATCTTAATCTCGAAGCCAGCGGAGAATTTGTCACACCTGGCTTCAGTGCCGCTCTCAGGCGGCACATGAAAATACCTGCCCTTGATATCCTCAAGCATGATAGAGCGGACACCGGCTGGAACACGAAGGTAAGGCCGGACCTTATTCTTCCAGGCATGGCAAATCAAAGCCTCTTTGTCATAGATATCAACAAGGTCGATTTCAACAAGCTCTTCAGGGCTTAGCACGTACACACTTCTTTCCCCCATCTGCCGGTCAGCGCTATAAGGTACGGCAGTATGCTTGTCAGCTTTGCTGAAATAATTGTATACAAAAGGCATAGCCAACAGTTCACGGCTTACCTGCTCTGTATTAGTGACTCCCTGACTGTCTGCTACCCTGACACCTGTTACCGGATCCCAGCGAACCGCACAGGCCAGGCCTATCCAGCGCTGGTTATTGCAGAACTGTTCCTCTTTATGTTCCTTTTTATGAATGGCCGCGTTTTTCTCAAATGGGTGCGGAACGCCCAATCTTTCACTCGTTTCCAAAAACATTTCCAGCTCAGACTCCGCCCCGGAGCGATAAGGCAGGATATCGCCATAGAACTCGCTGGGAAGATCCTGTAAGCGGCACTCACCTTTTATTTCGGGATTCTTACCGGCATTGGCGCAGGCCCGGGCAAATTTATGGTCGACATTTTTGATAATGAACTCAGCGGTAACGACAAAAACATCGATATCAGGCATAGCATCCAGCAGCATTTCTGCCATAGCATACCCTTGGTCGTCTTTGAGCTCTGCATAGTGGGCAAGCACCTGCGCTTTGGTCTGAGCCCGCTGAACCACCCGCTGCCTGCCCAACTGTAACTGGTATAACCAGCTCATGGCGTCCCCGCCTTTGCCTACAGACTGCCTGATCCAGCCACCACTCTGCAGCCCCGCTGCAATGTAGGCGATGCCAATCAATTCCATAGCAATCACGCCGAGCGGCTGCTTGCCAAGATAGGCCAGGCCTGTAAAGGCTGCGCCGCCAACACTGGCTATCTGATCTTTTATGAACGGTTTAAAATGTCTTGGAGAATCGGCAATGAGCTTGAATGGCAGCCCATAATCTTGAGATGTGAGCCTGGCCAGTCTTTTGGCCTTGACGCCATCTGCACTTCCCTGCATGGCAAAAACCTGGTCACCATAAGGAAGGAATACACCCTCAAGGATGACAACTGCGAAAAGCGCCTTAATTATTCTTTTCGACTTGCAAGCCATTGGACAACATCCCCTATCTTCGTCCAGATAACCTAGCCAAATGAACAGATTTGTCGAATCAGGAAAGCTGAAGAGGCGAAATCTACGGCTGAAGTGCCGTTGCAGGTATTGATTTAGTACCAAAGCACATCATCCGGTTATCACTACAGGAGAACCGGATGACAGGACTGAAGGCAGGGTTAAAGAGTGAACGGCATCTATAAATCTTCCAGGGGGTGAGAACCTGCTCCCCAGGGAGGCTGAAAGAATTTATCCAGCTCTTCCGGGGGGATATCTTTCACGGAAGCAAAGCGCCAGTCAGGATTTCTGTTCTTATCAACGAGAAGAGCTCTGACTCCTTCATTGACATCGCCATGAAGCGTACAATTAACCGACAAGCTCAGTTCGCTCTGGAAAGCTTCTTTCAGGGAACAGTGCCTGGTTACCTGAAGCTGCCTATAGGCTATAGCTGAAGACAGAGGAGAACCTGCAAGAGCAGTCGACCGGCAGGCCTGTAGCCATTCGTCCTCAGTATTGAGCTCTTCAAGGGTCTTGATAATGCTCTCCAGAGCAGGCTGGTTCATCATGGTGCCGATCAGATCCCGGTACTCCCGGATTTTCGAGTAGGGCAGCCAGCCTGCACTGTTGTCGGCAAAATGCTGAACAATGTCATAGACCGTTGAGTAATCATCCTCTCCCCAGCTGGCTGCCTGGAGGGCTTCAAGAATATTGTTACGAAAAGCATGATCAATGAAACGGTTGCCCAGCCCAAGGTAGATGGCGTCAGCAGCATTCAGCCGGCACCCCGTAAGGGCCATGAACAGTCCAATTCCTTCAGGCATCCGCCCTAACTGCCAGGAACCACCGACATCGGGATAAAGACCAATGCTGACCTCAGGCATCGCCATCACAGACGTATCTGTCACCACCCTGAAGGCGGCACCTGACATCAGGCCTATGCCGCCGCCCATGACAATACCGTTACCCCAGCAGACCACCGGCTTGTTGTAAGTGTGAATCAGGTAATCGAGCCGATATTCCTTCTCAAAAAAGCGGGTAGCCGCCTCACTGTCTCCAGCCAGTATCGCCTGGCGCAAACTGCGAATGTCGCCACCGGCACAGAAAGCTTTCTCCCCCTCTCCCTGCATCATGATGCAGGCAATGTCAGGGTCTGAACGCCAGCGCTGTAATCTGTCATACAGCGCATCCAGCATGCCCTGATCGAGAGCATTCAGTGTTTTTTCCGAGTCTAAGGTGATAACGCCAATACGGTGCCTGGAAGCCGTTTTCAGCTCCGAGAACAAGGTCTTGTCAGTCATCGGATTCCCCCTACCTTGCAATCCGGCAGATGGCCGGTGGTAAGACGGGCCAGCTTATGGCAGGCCGGTCAATATTTCATCACTATATGAGACAACTGTAGTGTTTTCAAACGGCACTGACTCAAAGAGCCCTACATATGATTCCGGGCTCTGCTTTTTATCGGGTGATTGAAGTACTATAGCCCCAGGAGCCTGACGGAGAATAGTACTCAGGCTCCTGATCATCATGGGGTCTTGAGATGATAACGAATAAGAAAGATCAAACGGCCAGCCTGTCCAGGCGCAACTTTCTTCGAAGCAGCGGCCTGGGGCTTGCATTGCTTGCGACAGGTGGCGTCAGCACACTGATAGGCGGCTGCAGTCTTACACAACCCACGGCACCGGGCTTTCAGTGGCTAAGGCCCGGAGACCTGCCATTTCTAAGGGCAGTGACAAAGTCGGTGTTAAAGGGCTCGATCCAACCGGATCAAGATAGCCTGAACCGTTATCTGTTGCACCTGGACGCCGCACTGTCAGGCCTGCACCCCATCAGCAGGCAGGAGCTGTTTGACCTGATCAACCT
>JBPCXN010000166.1:0-8228 GCA_051008495.1 Endozoicomonas sp.
ACAGCAACTGGCTGCTGTGTACCTGGATAGGCCTGACCCTTGGCCAGAATCTGCCTGGAATGAGCCAATGGGGTCTGGAAGTGGCGATGATCGTCGCCTTTGTTGGCATTATTGCCCCGGCATTGACTTCCGCTCCCATGTGGGCTGCAGCCGCAGCTGCTTCTGTCTGTGCCATAGTCAGTCACGACTGGCCCCACCAAAGTGGATTGATTCTGTCGTCTGTCATCGGAGTGGCAACCGGCCTGTTACTGGAAAGCCGGAGGAAAGTGTCATGAATGAATGGCTTCTCATTGCCCTGATGGCGACAATCACTTTTGGCATTCGCTACCTGCTTCTGGCATCAGCCTCCAGCTGGAAGCTGCCAGAGGCGCTCGAACGGTCCCTCAACTACGTTCCCGTAGCTGTGCTCAGCGCCATTGTCGTTCAGACCATATTGCAGGCAGATAATGTGACCGGTGACTTATCTATTAATACCCCGTTCCTGCTTTCTGCCGTAGTGGCATTTGTCGTGGCCCGGCTCAGTAACAGTCTGATGATCACGGTCATTGCAGGGTTACTGTTCTACTGGTTATGCCTGTCACTTGGGCTTGCGTCCTGACTTTCCGGCCATTAGCATAAGCCGCGCGCCTTAGGGTGCTTTATTCTCAGGGCGGGGTGAAATTCCCCACCGGCGGTATTCTCTGTTTTGACAGAGAGAGCCCGCGAGCGCCTGCCGTGATCAAAACGACAGGGTCAGCAGATCTGGTGAGAATCCAGAGCCGACGGTCACAGTCCGGATGGGAGAGGATAAGATGACGGGCAGCCACTCTGCTGTCAGTTAGCTGTTTGCATGGAAAGTCGCGTCTGGCGACCTTCCCCCTGTTCCTGCGCCCTGATTCTGGTAATTCAACAGCTTTATGGAATGCTGACCATGAATCAGTCACTTCTTACCCCTTTTGGTTCATCCGAACAGAGAGTCCAGAAGGCCCTGGCAGCCCTTAAAAAGGGCCAGGGTGTGATTCTCGTAGACGATGAAGACCGGGAAAATGAAGGCGACCTAATCTTCGCCGCCGAGTTCCTGACCGTTCCCCAGATGGCCATGCTGATCCGCGAATGCAGCGGCATTGTCTGCCTGTGCCTGCCTGACGAAAAGCTCAAGGCGCTGGATCTCCCGCCTATGGTTGAGGACAACACCAGCCAGAATGGCACAGCTTTTACATCCAGTATTGAAGCAAGGGTAGGCGTCAGCACCGGTGTATCCGCTGCCGACAGGGTCACCACCATCAGGACCGCCATTTCCGACCATTGCCGACCTGAAGACCTGGCCCGTCCGGGGCATGTCTTCCCACTCAGAGCCCAGCCGGGAGGAGTTCTCACCCGCCGTGGACATACAGAAGGCACTGTAGACCTGGTGACCCTGGCCGGCCTGAAACCTGCCGGAGTTTTATGTGAGCTGACCCATGAAGACGGCAGTATGATGCGCCTGCCGTCTCTGGTGGAATTTGCCGGGAAACACGCCTTGCCGGTCCTGACCATTGAGGATCTGGTGGATTACAAGTCAGCAAGGCAAAAGCAGAGCGCCTGATTTTCCAGCCACACCTGGACAGTACCTGCCTGACGGGGATTGCATTAGCCTGTGATCCCCATCAGCCTTTCCCTCCTGAACTACCATTAAACTATCACCTTCCTCCGACCAACTCTGAGGTTTTGACAAATGGATTTGTCACTCTCTTTGAAGAGGCTTAAAAGCCATAAATTCTTCCGTTCCTGTTATCACTGCACCCTTGTTTTTCTGACGATCATGCTGACCAGCACCCCGGTTCGGGCAGAGATGACCCTGGACCGACTGATCGTCGATTTCGACACACCCAGCCGTCACCATGAAGACATCCAGGTATTCAATCAGGGGGAAAATAACCTCTACGTGAATGTCTCTTTGGAAGAAGTGATCAATCCCGGTACCGACAGGGAAGAAAGAGCCATGGTCAAGGATGTACTGAAACGATCCCTGGTGGTTTCTCCCAGCCAGCTTATTGTCCCCGCCAACAGCCGCAAAAACGTTAGAATCCTGACACTGGAAGAGGCGACAGAGAAAGACCGCATTTTCAGAATCGGTTTCACACCGGCTTTGGGCAAGCTGAAAGCCAAAACCAGTGGTATCAAGCTACTGTTGGCTTACCAGGCTCTCGTCATCCTTCGTCCGGAAAAGCCTGTGGCTTCCGTGGACGCTGAGCGCAAGGGAGAATTCATCGTCTTCCGGAATAAGGGCAACACCAACGTCCTCCTGCAGAATGGCAAGCAGTGTGACCCACAGGCACCGAAGCAATGCCAGGAACTGCAGACCCGAAGGCTCTATGCCGGCAATGAGTGGCAGCTGAAAACGCCTTTTTCCGGACCCGTTACCTACGATCTCGATGATGGTAACAAGGTCCAGTCACGTACTTTCGGTGAAAGGAAAAAGTCTGAGCAGATCTCTTTGAACCGGCAATAAGAACAATCTCAATGTGGCGAATATCGCTACTCGCAGATCATCACTCCTGCAAGCACCACCCCACGCCTGACCTTATAGGGGTCAGGCAATGCAAAGCGGCAATTTTCTCCACTGTCAGCTGAGGCTGAGAACTCCCGGCTTCCTGAGCTTACACGAGTCTGAAATACACCCTCGCTATCGGTCTCGGCAACACCCAGGACTCCCCCGAGAACAGCGTTACTTATTGGCTTACCTTGAGGGGTTTCTAACCTGCCAATAACCACCAGAACCTGCTCGATATCCCAGGCATAACTCTTCACATTGCCCGGATAGAGGGTAAATTCCAGCTCCCGTTCATTGAATTCGTAGTAACCTTCGCCCCTGGGACGAATGAACACACTGTAGGTTTCAAAGGGGGGCAGGTTGATCAATGTACTGTTGCCGATGCTGCCATATCCCCGGCGCTGACCATTAACAAAAATATCAAACTCACCACGAAGCTGCCCATTCAACTTCACAAGCAGACCACTCTCTGTATTGCCTTCACCGCCGATAGCGACAGTCTCTCCATTGGTAATCAGACTACTGTTAATGCCTCCGGACCAGGCAGTGACAGAAGCCTGATCGTCGTATTCCGTACGACTCAAGTTGAAGTTAGAGTCCAGATAGCGCCCTCGATAACGCAAGCCAGCTCCCAACAGGCTTCGATCATTCTGTTTCTCAGCATAAGCATCAGCTTTGATGTCGTCAGCCAGGAGGTCTTTGTCCGACCAACTGCTGGCAATCCGGTAATGGTCATTACGATCTTCTTTATTGCCATCCTCATGTTCGGAGCGGTTGTATTCAGACTGATATGCGAGGCGGTTGTCCCAGCGACCGAGTATCTGTCGCAGTTCAATGCCTGCCAGAATACGGAGTTGATCATTGTTTTTTGACAGATCCAGCTTGAAGTGAAACCTGTAATCTGACCAGCTGGCCAGCTGCGTGCTGAATGACAGCCCATCAATAATCCGGGTCTTGCTGAAATCATCGCTGCGATAATAGTTACGACGCAGGTCAAGATTGCCTCTGCCAACCGGCATTCCCGCAGAAAGGGAGGCCTGATAGAAACCCTCTCCAAGCAGCTGGTAATTCTCTGCTGAAGGCTCGGCCCTTAGAGGGTCACTCCAGAGCCGGCGATAGTTCAGGTTGATACCCACAGGACTCAGGTTCACAAAGCTGTAAAAAGAGAATCCATACCGGCTTCGGTCAGCCATCATGGCGCTGACACTGGTCTGATGCTTCTGTCCCAGCCATAGCCAGGAGAGTTCACCCAGAGCTTCGTTGCTGGTTGTCGCCGTAGCCAGTGACAAGCTGCTATTTTCACCCGTTCTGCGATTGAATCCGGCGCGGAGCAAACCGCCATCCTGACTATCGGGCCAGGCATCCTCAGACCTGGTATTAACGGGCTTACCTGCTTCTACAAAATACTGGGGCTCATCCAGGGGGGGCAGGAAAGTGGTTTTGACAAAAAAGCGCTCTTCTTCCTGCAGCAGGGCTTCCCCTTCGTACACCCTGATGGTTATGTTGTAGGCGCCTGAAGGGAAATTGTTGGTATTAATAAGCTGGTTGCCTGCTTCCTGAAACTCCGAATGAATAAGCCGGCCATCCCGTAAAATTTCTACCCGACCCCGGCTTGTACGGAACACTTCCAGCCGGGAACTCTGGGTCAGGCCATTATCCTCAAGTGTTCTCAGGGAAGTGCCTATCCGCCCGCCAATAATGGTGTGATCAGCCGTGAAGGTCAGGCCAAACCCCCGGTTCTGCAGCAAGCCCGCACTGTAGGCAAAGCCTTCTTTATCCCTATTCAGGGAGAAAGTTCGAATGCCCAGATGCCGTTCACGATCATAATCCCAAAGACTTTCTACGTTGCTTTCCTTAACGGAGTAGAGTGAACGGCCAAAGAAAGTCCAGGTTTCCTGTGACGAGTCACCGGTGTAGCCGGTAAACAGCAGGTTCCCGGTCTGCAGAAAGGAATTATCTGCAGACGATTCGGGAAGATAACGCCGGGCAAAGTCGGTAGGCTTGTCAAGCATCTGCTTGTTGACTTCCAGCCTGACCCTGAAGCGGGACTCGTCAAAAACAATTCCCGCAACATCAGGATTGAGAGCCTGGCAGCGTTCATTTTCCCGGCATACCAGCAAGTCATGGCGATCTAGAGGACCGCTGATGGCCTGTTCGAGCAGCTCCCTGTCTTTCACTGCCGGTATGATACTGGACAGGTAGGCCGGGTCAGAAAACGCCAGGGTGGAGGGAGTGTAAATGGCTTCGACGGAGGCTATAAAGCGTCCACCATAATACACATCCACCACGGTAAGCTGGGGGGCGGCCAGAAGTTCAAAGCCTTCAGGGATACCGCTTTCCTCGAAAATGCTATCGCTGGAATGAACGAAAGTAGTGGGCAGAAGACAGACAATCATGAATACCAGGGCTGGAGTCCCGGGCAGAATGGCATCCATCACCTTAGTCATACAGTGCATCCAATGCTCTCAGGTATAAGCTTTCAGACTTCCAGGCTTATAAGGTTTATGTCGCAGTGCAAAATTCCACGATGTCCATGCGCAGAAAGGTCATTCCGCACACGGCTGTCAGTGGAACAGGTATGAATAGCGGAATTGACTCATCCCGTCTTCACTATCAGATAGGTATCGGCGCTGGCAGCGGCTACTCAACTTCAACGGTAATTTTCAGCAGTCCCTGGTAATAGCCGGCATAGGCATTCTCAGCCCACGCTTTTGGAATTACAGCTTCAACCGTGAGATTTCGATCCCCGGCACAGGTTCGGCTGGAGCTCCCCCTGAAGCCTCTTATCATTTCCGATGGCTCAATATTCTTTCGGGTTATGCTCTCAGAGCTGACATTGACCTGATAACCAAGGGGAGGGGAAGTTTTGCGATCATGATTCCATACCTTGAAGGACCGGTTCTCCCCTCCTTCAGCTTTCAACCTGAAATAACCGGCCCCGTTCCGAAAAATACAGAGACCGGCCTGCCCCTTTGGGGAGTTTCTGCCGGTAAATGTTTTTAGATCAATCTCATCATCACCTCTGATACTGATCAACCTGGGAATGCTGATAGTGACATCGAAATCCTTGCTTTCCTGGGTGCCGAAGCGGCTGTCTGTCACTAAGAGTGTGAGAGTCGTTCGGTAATCACCCGAGGGAATATCATTGAGCTCACCCAGCGTGGAAACCTGCAGTTGCAGATTACTACCCGGACTATCACACAGGGCTGTGCCCTGTACTTCGCCTGAGTCCTGCCGCGGAGTCATTTCAAACGATCTTGTTCCTGTATCAAGCTGGAAGGATAAGGGAATATTGTTACCCGCTTGTGTGGCATAAAATACATCACCGCCCTGGCCTTGCAACTGCAGGTTATATTTAATGTCAGCATCATTAAGCTGACTGGGAAGCGGCGGGGTGAGGCTGCTGTCAATTCGGATACAGAAGTTCTGAATCGTTTCAAGAGAACTGCCGGAACCATTCCAGTGCATCTCTATATTATTCAATCCCTGGATTTCAAAGCCGGATTTTGCCTTTACCGGTAAGCTGGCGGACAGCAATAAAAAACAAAAAACCGCAGTTAAGCGTTTCATCCGATAGTCCTTTTCTGATCATGGTGCCGGTCAATATCAGTGTAGAGTATTCACTGCCATAGCTTTTCTCAGCAGCATCTCAGGAGTCGTCAATTTTTCGACAGAACAACTTTTCATCAGGAAAAAAAAGCGAGCCCGATAAGGCCCGCTCGTTTTCCAGAGGTTTACGATTACTCCGGAGCAACCATCAAGGTCAGAGTCGAGCTGTAGACACCTGAGTAAATATCTTCAGCATCTGATTTTTTGGCTTTGACCTGAAGCTTACTGCTACTGGCTTTTCCTGCTCGACAATCACGTACCCACTTGGCGCCATCGATTAAAGTGGCCTTGCTGGCAGTGATTTCCTGCTTGTCGCTGAGATCAGACTTATAGAAAACCTGAAAAGGAAGGACATTATGCTCGCGCGAGTCAATTTTAGGATTCGAAGTATAGGTGCCACGAGTCATCTTGAATCCATTGTTGTCAACTGTGTCGCTCGACTGATTGTCAGTGTGGGAGCCAACTACCGTCAAGTTAACATTGGGCCCAACATTACTGAAGACACAGAATGCAGTCTCGCCATCGATCTCATTGCTTCCATCAAAGTTCAGTGGGATATCTTTTGGTTGAGTCAAACCAGACATCTCGGGTATTTTGACCTCAACCTTGATAGACCTGGAATCAGCATCTTCCTGAAGGTTGTACTCTTCTGCCATGACGAAACCAGTAGTTACCGCCAGAGCAGCGCCAAACAATATCGCTTTCATACCTTTCTTCATTTTCTTACCTCCACAATTCCTTTGCATTACTTAAGGGGCTTCACTGCCGAAATGTCAGGTTCATCAGCCCGGATACAAGTTTTGATAAGAGAAAGGGCACAAAGTTCAGGCTGAAGTTCAGGAATAACAGGATTTGTCAGCAGTGCTGACGGGAGAACGGTTTTAAAAAAGGAAAAGCTATAAAGAAGTTATTTATTATTTCATACTTAAAAGCCATCCTTGGACAGAACTGCGTCCAGCGATTTTTTCATAACAGATGATGGGTTCTTTACCCTAGGAGCCTGCTAATTCCGGTGTTTTCACCCAAACATACCCCGCAAAGCTGGTCCAACGATGGCCTGCATGCGCTGTCTGTCTGTGGACAAGCGACTCATCACCCTCAGGGACCAGACAGTCCCCATCATGTATGTCGCCAGTCCGGAGCAGTCCGCTTGGTCAGGGAGATCGCCCTCTTCCCTGGCACGGAGAAAAGCCGCCTGGAAACTGTTTTCTATCCGTCTCAGCAACCTGTCAACTTCAGTGCAGATTTCGCGGTTGTTGCCCGCCATTTCCAGCAGGGTATTCACCAGCAGACAGCCGTTCGCCAGCTTGCCGTCATTCACTTCGCTGGCCAGAGTCTGCAGGAATGCAGTGACGCCTTCACGGGCTGATGAGTAGCGGTTAAAGACTTCCGCCACCAGTGACTCTACCTGCTGGGTGTAAAACTCCAAAGCCGCCAGCAACAACCCTTCCTTGTTGCCAAAGGCGCCATAAAGACTGCCTGGACGCAGACCGGTGATCTGAACCAGATCACTGACAGGGGTGGCCTGGTAGCCCTGCTTCCAGAACAGCTGCATGGCTTGGTCGATGACTTTCTCTCTGTTGTACTGTTGCGGTCTGGCCATTGTCGACTGTCTTTATAGATATACTTGAGCGGGTTGCGGATTCTGCGCTTTTTGTCAGGGTGCCGCAAGGCTAATTGAGCAAACAATCAATTTACCCCCAACAGTCATCAGAAAGGGTTACACGCTGCCAGCCCTTGTTTTTCGGGGGGGTTAGAAAACAAGGCTCTCCTGCTTATAAACACCGGAAGTGTACTTATTCATTATTGATCTGTGAAATACAATGGGTTCTGAAGAAGTTGGCATCCTGTTTCTGCATACCTACAGGCACAGTTGCAACTTAAGTACCTGATGAATCAGAGGAACGGAACCATACGTCAATAGCCATCTAAGCAGAGAACCCGCACACTGGGCTATGTTGCCGTCAGTGGTTGGTACAACATAGTTCCATTTATACTTTGACCAAACGGTTGATTTTTTATATTGATCCTCTTGCTACTCATGGGCTGTAGAGATTTTTTGTCAGCATATTCTCATTTTCAGTCTAATGCTTACTTGGAATTTCCA
>JBPCXN010000167.1:0-54756 GCA_051008495.1 Endozoicomonas sp.
GGCTGATAGGATTCCGATTCCTGCACTGGCTGCTCCATGAGCATCAAACCATTACGATAGCTTTTTACCGGGTTGTTACTGAAGGCTTTATCAAAGTCCGTATCAAGAGCATTCGTTTTTTCGCCAGCAGTGTCCTGTGTTTCTTCTGCAACTTCATTAGCCTCTGTCTGTTGCCCTGGAAGGTTGGCCTCCACTTTCCCAGGTTCGGCTTTAGAGTTCCACAAAGCCATAAACTGCTGTTTTTTCGTAGCCGCAGGCTGAGAATATTTTGGTTCAGGCTTCTTGCCAGCAGATGGTTTTTTCGGTGTTTTCGGACTTTCACCCTTTTTTGTCCCTGACTGGGCAGGCAGCTGATCCGATGAGTTTTCCACAGTACTGACTGATTCAGGAATATTTCTCTTCACCTCATCTTGTCGGGGCGGCTGCTCCGGCTGATAGGTTTCCGATTCCTGCGCTGGCTGCTGCATGAGCATCAAACCATCACGATAGCTGTTTATCGGGTTGTTCCTGAAGGCTTTATCAAACTCCGTATCAGTATTCTGGGCTTCAGGTACGATACCAGTGGTGATAGCAGATTCGCTTCTTATGGAGCTGCCTTCTGAGTCGTCTGACAGCACCTCATTACTTTTTCTGGTTAGAGACAGAAAGTGCTCTTTCAGAGTACTTACAGATTGAGAGTTCTTTTGAAGCGGTTCGCCGGTGGAGGGTAAGACCGCAGGGTCCCGCCGGCTGTTTGATTCCGGAACCTGGTGCAACGTTTCTGTAATTTGTCCTGTTGTAGCCCCGGGTAAGCCCTTGTCCACCTTATACTCTGTTACCAAAGATTCATTTGCGTAGGAAACAGGCTTGTGACCAGGGAGCACAGGCTGCAAAGGGCACATCTCAGAATCAAATTTCGTGACCAGATTATCTAAATTTGACGGGATCTTTGCTTCCGGGTCCTGATCGTTATCCATCACCTGTGGGGTCAATAACGCAGAGACACCATGATTGATATAATACAGACCCAGAGCCCCTAACACCGCTCCTGCAATAGCGCCTGCGGTGAAGCGCCCTGACACATCCTCAGCCTTTATCCTGGGAGATACGCTGGTCATCAATAACAGGGAAGCAACTAACACAGGCAAAAGCCTGTTCTGTGTATACTTTGGCATGACCACCTCCTTGTCATAAAGATTGTTAATCTATAGACAAGGAAAGATGCCGGAAATGCTCAAAGGATGGTCTAACAAAGTGGTCAGCAGGACTGACAATGACGGAAAAATCATTCCGTCAGGGAGGAAGAATAAATACAGCGACAGGAATTATGATGAATCTTTCTCCGACGCAGACTGCTTGAATTTAATCCTGTCATAGACCTTGCCAGTCTCCTCTTTTCCTACGTTGATCTTCATGCCGGCACCGGCCATGTTCTGCTGACAGATTTCGCTCTGCGCCGTGGTGGCCAGGGCTGACTGGGCGCTATAATATTGATCTGGAGTAAGAAGATAACTTAGAGGAGCGACTTTACCGGTGGCATGAAGCTCGGCAAACTCAGCCAGTTCCATGGCGTTCTGAATACCTGTGCGGTCCTTGCCGCTCTTGCAGAAATCATGATTGCAATCGACTACGTAATACCCAATATCATTAACAAGAGAGGGCAACTTCATAGCCATGGAGGCATTCGTATGATGCAGCTTATGCTTCAAAATGTACTGCATCTGCCGTGCTTTTTTGGCGACTATAAGCTTATCCTCATCTTTACTATTCGGATTGTTCATAAAATCACCAACCATCCCCGTCAGTGGCGCCTGCAGATCGAGACCTCCAAAATATTCCTGAGCCCCCTTCTCATTTACCGGATCAGCATTCACCCAGGTCGAACTGAGCCGATTTTGGGCCATCTTATTCATTGGAAAAGAAAAGGGAATGCCCTTGTAATTAACTTTTAAGGTCTTTGTATTACCGTCTTCATCAAAGAATTCCAATTCCAGTGTGCTTTTCTTTAATTTCTCAACGGCTTCTTCAAGATACCCAAGCATAGCGGCTTCATTCTCTACTGCTTTTCCAACCTTATCGGCTGCACCTTTAAACCCAGGCAGCTTTCGAATAGCCTTTATTGCTTTGTCACCTAATTTCCTTACCAGATCTGGAGTTAAAAGACTTGCATGAGTACATGTAAAATCCATGACTTTATCAGGACCTTCGAGAGCTTCGAGAAAGTCCTCTGAATCACCTTTAGTTTCAAGTACCATCATAGTGATTTCTTTCTTGAGACGATTGATCGTATATTCCAACACCTCATCATGTGATTTTTCACCCATAAGCGGGAAAGGAACAGGTACCGCACTGCGAATTTTCGACATAACAGGTTTACCTGCTTCATCATACATTCTTACCAGCCAGGCATTGACTGCATGACCTTCGTCTCTAGGACTTTTTGAACCTCGACCGCCATCACCCAGCTTAAAAAGATCTTTCTTTCCATCCTTCTCCCCTTCTGTTCTTGAATAGAGACCCCGGGTGGCAGACCAGCGAAGTGCACCAACAGGGATACTGTCAACCTTGTAATAATGAAACTTCCCATCAGCCCTCATTACAAAAGTTTTTGAGATAGGGTCCCAGGGGTTTTCATTCAAGGCAATTTCAACTCCTTTATCAAACGCTTCTTTGCTAACTCCCACTTCCTTTAATTCTTTTTTCAACCCCTCAATTTTTGCATGATGCTTGGCAACCAGTTCAGGCTCAATGGTACCTGGCCGAATTTCAGGCACTTCACTTCCATCGGCACCAGAAGGCAATGCTTTCAACTGAGACTGCAGGGCTTCAAGTTCACCCAGGTATTTTTTCTGAAGTTGTAGCTTTGATTCTGATTTATCATTTTCTCTGTCAAGTGACATCAATGCGCCCTGAACAAGCCTGATTTCACCCAGAAGTAATTGTTTTTTACCGGCAAAATCATTCCTGATCAGACACTCGGTAGCACGAATATGGTCTTTCAGCTCCTTTTCCAACCGGAGCAGGTCACCTGTAAAAGTGTCATAGACTCCTTCCATCGTGAACTCGCCAGCCGTGCCAACGGAATGAATGAATCCTTTTTTTGCATTAGAGAGCTCTTGCTGTAATTTTTGTAACTGCTGCAGCCTCTCCTCCAGGTTCTGATCATCGTAAGGAGAGGAGACAAAAACCGGTATACACCTTGACATACAGCTGGCCAGTGTTCTGCTGGCTTCAACTGTTGCTCTGCTATAACCTTGCTCATGAGCAGTCTTTGAAACTTTGTCTGCAAGCTCGCTGGCCAGAACCAATCCTTTCTGACCCGGTTCAAGTGTTTCATAGAGTCCTGGAAAATACTCCTCGACACAACACTTATAATGCAATTCCGGGTTATGCGTAAAAGCAAGATCCAATCGATATTTTTCGTAATCTGGTATGTGACTGCTGTTTTTGATGGGAAATTTCTGTTTCCATTTGAATTTAGCTGTTTCCAGTTCTTCTTTTTTTACCGGCAGGTTCACCTTCCAGTTACCAAGCTCCACCTTAGTTGAACCTGGCTTAAGAGATTGACTGTAGAGGCGTACCCTTGCCTCCGCTGGAGGGGAGGAATCTACAGGCTCAGGAACAGGCTCGCTGACAATGGATTCGAGCTGCTCAATCAGTTTACCTGTTTCTTCATCCGGTGATTCAGAGCCTAGATCTTTAATGGCCTGCTTCACTACCAGGCTCTGCTCAGGCTCCAAAACCTGGGACTCCTCCAGTTCATTCAATAACTCACTGACTGCCTGTTGTGTTTTACTGTCCAATCTTGCTTCTATTATGTCAGGAGATGAGGACTGCGAGCTGGACAAACCTGAATCTGGGGAGGTGTCATCTACCTTTAAAGATACTTCCACAGGAATGGCCACGTTCTCAGCCTGAATCCGTTCTAGTTCCTCAATTTTACGGCTGGCTTCTGACAACTCTCTCTCTTTCTCCTCGCTCAAAGGTCTCAACTCACCGCTGATTCGAACTTGCTTTACTACCTCTTCTTCCAGCCGGCCTTCTGTTTCCTGAACAAGGTTTAAAGCCTCCTGCTCCCTTATTCTGGCTTGCTTATTGCCAGACTGCACATGTTCAACCTCAGCCTTTGATTCTGTGAGCAGTTTCTCATTGGCTTCTTCTAACTTTTCAGCAGTGTTGGCCACTGCACCTTCCTCATTTTCAAGTTGACTTTTCAGACCATCAAGCTCAGAGGTCGGACGACTAATTTCTTCTCGCCTTGCTTCACCCTTTTGTTGCAGCGCCTGTTCTTTCTCTTTCAGGGTTTCCGTGATTCTCGCCAGATCTTGTTTAAATGTAACAATATCAGCCTCTTTTTGCCTTAACTGCTCTGTAACTTGCTGCACTCTTGTTTCGAGCGCTATTTTTTGCGGATCGTTTAAATCGGCCTGAACTTCGGAATCACTGAATGTTTTTTTCGGGAACTCGATTTTACGAAGCTGTTGTTTGAGTGCTTCAATTTCTAACAGAAAAGCATCTCTTTCTTTTGTTGCTGTTTCAAGTTTTTCAGCACCATCCCTTAAACCGGACAATAGCTTTTCATTTTCCTGACTCTGAAGCTGCAACTCTCTTTCCAGTTCAGTAACTTTTCTCTGATCACTTTGATGAGCGTCTTTAAATTTACTTTCCTGTGCAGCCAGTTGTTCTTGTAATTTATCCAGCTCACCCAGTTTATTATTCAGTTCTAATTCCTTTGACTGGGCTTCATCCTCCATTGCCTCTATTTTTCCTACTAACTGATCAAGTTCAACATCTCTTTTCTGAGCAGCTGTATTGTTGTCTTTCAGCCGAACTTTGGTCTCTTCCAACTCACCGCTAAGCTGCCTGATCTTTTGTTCATTATGCCGTTGGGTCTCTGTGCTCTTATTACTGGCTTCCTGTAGCTGCCTCAGTTCATCCTCAAGACCAGCAACCTTCGTACTCAATCTGGCTTTTTCTGTGATGTCTTCCTCATGCTCTAGCCTTCTCTGATCCCGCAATTTTTCATCTTTTTCTATCCCCTGCTCCAGCTTCGTTAATTGAGCCTTGAGCTCTTCAACCTGTCCGGAGTGGGTTTTCTCTGCTTTTCGAAGAGCGGTTTCTCTCTCTGCGAGCTCTCTCGACACTTCTTCAAGCTCACCTTTCCTCTCCCGAAGCTCTACTTGGCTCGCTGCCTGCTCCTGATTTTTCTCTTTGAGCTCGCGCTCAAGATCTATTACAGCCTGAGCTTTTTCACCTTTATCTTTCGTTCTTATGGCCCGTTCTTCAACCAGCTGCTCTTGTAAGAGTTTCTTCTCTTCGGCTATTGCATCACAACGCCTTTGTGCCTTCTTAAGAGATTTCTGGACTCCCTGGTATTGTTTAAGTTGCCTTGCATTATCATCAAGCAACTTTTCGTTTTCAGCGTCCACCCTTGCTACTTCTTCGCTCCAAACACCTGCCAGATCCTTGTATCGAGCTACCTCTTGATTCTTTTGAATATATTCTTCTTCTGCTTTGTCCAGTTGACCTTGTAATCCTTCTTTCTCTTGCCTGTGTTGTTGTTGTGTAGTGCCAACCTTCTTTCTCAGTTCCATCAACTGATCATCTTTCTGATCCCGCACTCTGGCAAGGCGATTTTCGAGTTCAACCGTCTCCCTTCTCCTCTGCTCGTCACTGATCCTCTTTTGAGGCTGGACTACAGTGATTTCATATTCTTCCAGGCTTTTCTTTCGTGTACTGTCATACTGAATGTAGTGTCGACACCCGTTTAACAGACTCACCCCTCCTGCCACTACAGCCGCAGCAGCGAAAGTGATTGGCCCTAATACAGCCGCTGCAGCTACCCCAAGAACCGACGAAGCAACAAAACTTTCAGTCACCATTCTGACCGTTCTGCCATTGGTCCAGGTTACTTTGGGGTTACCCTGCTGTCCCTCCAGGGATCTTTTCAGGCTTGCCAGTGCCTCATCCCTGAACTGACCAATGCTTTCCAGCACGATGTTCTGTTCAGCCCTTTCAAGGGTATTAAAATCAATTTCATCTAAAGCGGTCAGCTCTTCAAGAGTTCGAACCTGCTTTGCTGGTTCAGGTTGAGCTCTCCCAAAGATCCTGCTAAGTGACTCCATTTGAATATCCCTATGCCTTTAAATATCTATCAGCGGTTACAAAGCGTAATTGATCGCCATAGGTATCGGCCGACAGGAAGTATTCAAAACAACACCCTGCCAGCACGCTCCAATTAACTGTTGATGAGTTGAACTGAACCGCCGTTTAAAGTGTTGATTTAAACTCTCAGACCAATGCTGAGTAAAGATTCAACCGATGGCTGGAAGCAGACCTGTTGCAATGCCCAGCTGAGCCAGAATCACAACAGCCCCCCCAAGGCTTGCCAGTACCAGTCCGGGAACACCACCTGCTACCTGGTAAGGTTCTTCCATGTGCAGTTTGCGGACTTTCCAGACCATGGCCACCGGCAGGAAGATAGCCAGAACCACCAGCGCCACCGCGGCGTAACCCAGGGCCAGGATGAAACTGCCCGGTGCAAAGATGGCTGCCAGCAGTGGAATCACCAGCGTCAGCAGAACTGTCTGGATACGGCCGGAAAGGTTGTGGGCCCGGTGACTGAATTCCGCCAGGTAATCGA
Source organism: Endozoicomonas sp. (assembly GCA_051008495.1). GTDB lineage: Bacteria > Pseudomonadota > Gammaproteobacteria > Pseudomonadales > Endozoicomonadaceae > Endozoicomonas_A. The sequence continues at coordinate 6,623 of JBPCXN010000167.1, forward strand.
ACAGTCCCAGCGCCACACCGAGGAAAGAGGTTCCCAGGGCAAAGGCGGCGAAGAAACTGATGGTATTGTTGAAGCCGGAGAAATGGGAGGCTTCACCCACCGCCAGGGTCAGCCTGCTGACCGCATCCGGGCCCGAAGCAATTTCCTGAACCAGGGCTGGCGGCAACACCCCGTTGGTGGCCATCTGCCAGAGTGCGTAGATAATGAAGGGCAGAACACTGCCGAGAAGCAACGCCTTGCGGAACTTGCGGGGCCTTCCGTCAACGTACTGAACCACGGTCGGCACCGCACAGTGAAAGCCGAAAGAGGTATAAAGCACCGGCATGGCGGCCAGTAGAATTCCGGAGGAACTGCCCTCTACCACCATGTTATCAATGCTGGCGTCTGGCAGCAGCAGCATCAGGATGAACGCCAGCAGCACCAGCATCAGCAGGAACATCACCCTGTTGCAGTAGTCCACCATGACTGTGCCTACCACAACCACAGCAGCAACGATAATCGTCACAAAGGTCGCGGATTGCCAGAACGGCAGCTCTATCCCGGAGCGTTCCAGTATATTGACCAGCTGGCTGGCGCCACCGGAAATGTAGGCGGCGCAAAGTGAGTAGTAGAGAAACAGCATGGCGAACACCGCCAGTGTCTGTCCGGTTTTGCCCAGCAGGATGCCAACCATGCCGTGCAGGTTTTCAGACTCAGGACAGGCGCGGCAGGCCTCGGCGATCAGCAAACCGCCATAGGCGGCCAGCCCCCACATCAACAGCATCAGTAACAGACCCGACCAGAAGCCGGTAGCGGCTGTTACCAGAGGCAGCGCCAGCATACCGGCGCCGATACAGGTGCCTGCTATCAGCAAGGTGCTTCCCAGTGTTTGACTTCTCATTCTGACTCAATCCGGAAGTTGTTATCCCGCTATCAATTTCAGGTGCGGGCAGTATTAATCATGGATCGGTTCGGGATTTACGCTGGTAGGGTATCAGTATGAAGGAAGACAATCCGTCACTGCGCCGCCTGCGAATTGATCATCGAACCCGGTTCGAAAGACCAAATCGCCCCAATGGCACAGTGTGTAGAATCCAGCCTCAGGAGGCCGGAACGCTCAACTGCACCAGAGGGGCTGGCGAAATCGAGCGTAATAATAATTTGAACGGATCATCGTTTACGCTGGTTTGATGAAATCTGTTCAATACCCTAACAGCCCATTAGAATAGACAATATGAGAATTCACACCTAGTAAAGCCCCTCAACAGAGTTATCCGCTAAAAACAGACCTCTGCAACTGCAATGTTCCTGCCGCCCGGCCCACCAGCAGTAACATCCTGTAACAGTGGCGGAAAACCGCCTCCTGGCTGTCTATCCTGTTCGGATCGGCATTAGAAAGAACATGACCAGCCATGAACCCGATTGAACCCACTGAACTGACCCATAACGGCCGGGGAGTGACCTTCACTGTACCCCACCCGCTACTGGATGACTGGCTCCGGGGCTGGAAGGGTGAAGAACCCCTACTGGATCTGGGCTGTGCCTTTGGCGCCCAGACTATCAGGGCCCTGGCTTCCGGGGCCCGCGTCATAGCCATGGATATGACCGAATCTCACCTTCAGGTTTTGCATGAACGCCTCCCCGTTGCCTGTAAATCGCGCTGCCAGACGCTTATTGGCGAGCTGCCGGGTCCGCTTCCACTTGCAGACAATTCTGTCAGCGGCATTCTATGTGGCGATGTCCTGCACTTCCTTCAGGGGGTGGATATCAAGAGGGCGTTGGGAGAAATGTACAGAATTCTGCTTCCCGGCGGTGTGGTGGCCCTGACAATGGCGTCCATTCGTATGAAAATCCTGGAAAGTAGCCATTTCAGGGCAGAGGTTGAGGCCAGGTGGCGACAACGCCCTGACGAATTCAATGGCCATTTTGATCAGTTGCCGCACATATGTATTGAGAAGGCCAGAGAGCTGGGACAGTTTGAGGTTGCGGAAAAATATGAAGAAATGTTGAAAGAGCGCGACACCCCCTTCTGGATGAATTTATTTATCGACGAACAGTTGCAATCACAACTCGAGACGTTGGGCTTCAGGGTGTTGAACTGTGAATATGGCCCCAATGACCTGTACATAACCCCCATACATGGCCCGGAAGACCAGCTCAGGGTTGTGGCCGTAAAATAGCCAGTGTGTTGATCTGCACACACTGGCTCATTGATCTTACCTGGCCCTGTCTGCACTGATGCGATGCTGGTAGATACGGGTCTCACCATTGGCATTCAGGCTGAGCTGCTGGGAGCGACTCACTTTCAGCTTAACCCGTCCATACTGGTTCGTTTGACCTTCGGCCACCAGTTTGCCGGTGCTGCTGAAAGCCTGAACCTGGGTATTGGGTTCAGCGATCACTGTCAGATTGTCCGTGCCACTCCAGGCGCCAATGCTGGCATGGGAAAGGGAGGTAAACATAAGGGCGGTAAAGGCGACGATAGTCTTTTTCATTTTTCTCTCCTGCGCTTTTCGCTTGTTGTTTGATTTCATTGGTTGCCAGTTTATGGTTTGCACGACGCAGGAAAAACAATAAGAATAGGACGCACTGTTTACCTGATAGAACCAATAATAATGAATCTGCAGTATCTTGAGAGTTTCTATCATGTTGCGCAGAAAAAAGGATTTTCAGCCGCCGCCGATAGTCTTGATGTTTCCAAAGGGCTGGTCAGCCGCCATGTCGTCAGCCTGGAAAAACAACTGAAATCCCAGCTTTTTCATCGCACCACCCGCAGTGTCACCCTGACGGAAGCAGGCCAGCATCTTTACGAACAGGCAGAGCAGCTTTTCCTGCTGGCCCGCAACGCCGAACAACAGGTGCTTGATCTTACCCAGGGAGCCCAGGGGCTGGTACGTTTCACTAGTCCCACCACTCTCGGGGAGCGCATCATCAGGGACATTCTGCCGACATATCAGCAACAGTGCCCAAACGTCTGTGTTGAACTGAGTTTTGCCAGCCATACGTATGACATAGTCCAGGGAGAGCAGGATATTGCCCTTCGTACTGCAGGCCTTCTTCCTGATGATGCTATTGCCAAAGCGGCAGGTACCATGCGCAATGTACTGGTGGGCAGTCCAGGCTATCTTGAAAAAAACGGTGTACCAGAGGCACCACTTGATCTCTGCAGCCACACCTGCATACTCAATAGCCTGGTTGCGGGCTGGAATGTCTGGAAGCTATGCAGTGCCGGACAGACATATGAGCTGAATATCAATGGCAACCTGTCAGCCAACAGGCACTCAACAGCCAGGGAGCTGGTGCTTGACAACCATGGCATAGCCAACCTGCCCTATTACCTGGTTGAAGAGGATATCGCTTCTGGCAGAATGCAGCTTCTGCTGGATGACTACCAGATCCCGTTACACCATATCTGTGTCGTTTATGCCCGGCAGCGTTCCATGCCTCTCAAATTGCAGATATTCAGGGATTTGCTGCTGGACTGGTTCGCTGAACACGACCAGTACCTGATCAAACAGCACTGAACGGAACCCCCATGCCACATTGCATCATTGAGTATTCACAGGAACTGGAGATCAGGATTTCGATCAGTGACCTGGTGAGTGCCGTTCACCAGGGCGCAAAGGCATCCGGCCTATTTGCGCCTGAGGATATCAAAACCCGTGCAACGCCCTATCATTATTACCAGGTTGCGGAGAGTTCCGGCACATTTGTTCATATCACTCTGCGAATCCTTTCGGGCAGAACCCCGGAGCAGAAACTGTCTCTCAGCCAGTCAGTCCACAAAGCCGCTGCATCAACCCTGCAAGGTGTGAACAGTGTTTCTGTAGAGGTTCTGGATATAGACAGTGGCAGTTACAAAAAGACGGTGACTTGAGCCTGTCACTGATACGATCCTATGAGTCTGTCGGACTTAAGGCAATTTCGGCCTGAAATCCAGAAAGAGCGGCCAGTTTTTCCGTTGAATTTGCTTAAATAGGTCAACTATTCGCACAAATCCAACGAAAAAACTGGCTCGCTCTACTAACTCTTACCATGAAGAGCATGCTCGAAAGCTTAAGCCCGACAGACTCCAAGAAAAAAGAAACCTTCAGTTTCCATGACTACAACAACAAGAAAACAACAGAAAGCCTCCCTTCATGGCTATGATGCCAGGCTTGAGCAGGCAAGAGACAACCAGCTGCCAGAGGAAGTTGCCACCGCTCTCAGCTACAACGGCCTCTCTCATGTCGTCATGATGGTCACGCCCTCTGATCTTGAAGATTTCGCCCTGGGCTTTTCTCTGGCTGAAGGTTTTATCACGTCAAGGTACAGCCTTAAGGACATCCAGCTCTCACAAATGTCAGACGGCCTGCTGCTGGATATGACAATCAGCCAGCGGGACTTCCACCGCCTCAAACAGGTTCGCAGAAACCTGCAGGGGCGAACAGGTTGCGGGCTCTGCGGGCATGAATCTCTTGCCACAGCCATCCCGGACCTGTCAGCCCTGCCTGGTGCAAAGCCTCCTGCCCCGGAAACTTTTTTCAACATACGTCAACACATGCGTTCCTGGCAGAAAAAGGGAGCCGAAACGGGAGCACTGCATGCCGCTGTGTTATTGAACCAGGCAGGCGATATTGTTCTGTGCAGGGAAGACATTGGTCGTCATAACGCCCTGGACAAACTGCTTGGGGCCGCTATCAATGCAGGTTATGACCTCAGTAGATGCTGCGTCGTCATATCCAGCCGCTGCAGCGTAGAGCTGGTTCAGAAAGCCATAAGAACCGGCCTGGCCTCCCTGGCCTCGCTTTCGTCCCCTTCCACTCTTGCCATAGACACCGCCCGCCGTTACAAACTGAACCTGATCCATCTTCCGAAACAGGACGCTCCCCGTTTATACAGTCATGGGTGACCAATATGGCCGACAACAAGACAATCAAACCCTACAGAAATGCTGCCGGAGGCTGGGGAGCACTGGCCAGCACTGGTAAACATCTGCTGAAAAGTGAAAATGCCGTTCGCAATATCCGGACCCTGCTGAAAACCAACCAGGACAGCGGTTTTGACTGCCCCGGCTGTGCCTGGGGAGAAGACGGCGAAGACAAGGCTTTCAAGTTCTGTGAGAACGGTGCCAAGGCGGTAAACTGGGAGGCCACGTCAAAACGGGCGACACCGGATTTCTTCGCCAGGCACAGCGTCAGCTGGCTGAAACAACAAACCGATTATTTCCTGGAATACCAGGGACGCCTGACTCACCCCATGCGCTACAACCCACGCACTGATCACTATGAAGCAGTGAGCTGGGAGCAGGCTTTTGATCTGATAGGCGAAACCCTGAATGGTCTGGAAAGCCCTGACGAAGCGGAGTTTTATACTTCCGGGCGTGCCAGCAATGAAGCGGCCTTTCTGTACCAGTTATTTGTGCGCAGTTTTGGCACTAACAACTTCCCAGACTGTTCCAACATGTGCCATGAAGCCAGTGGCATTGCCCTGAACCAGTCTATTGGCATAGGCAAGGGAACGGTCAGCATCCAGGACTTCGAGCAGGCCGACGCCATTTTTGTCTTCGGTCAGAACCCCGGCACTAATCACCCCAGAATGCTCGATGTGCTCTATAAGGCGTCCAGACGGGGAGCTCAGGTCGTCAGCTTCAACCCCCTGAAGGAGCGGGGGCTGGAACGATTCACCAATCCTCAGAACCCAACAGAAATGCTCGCCAACGGCTCCACCACAATCAGCGGTCTTTACCTCACACCCAAACTGGGAGGTGATATGGCGGCCGTGAGAGGCATGGTGAAAGTATTGCTGGCAGCAGATCGAAATGCGCAGATTAACAACAGCGAGCCTGTACTGGATCAACAGTTCCTGTCAGAGCACTGTCATGGCCTGGATGACTATCTTGCTGTTGTAGACGACACCGACTGGTCAGTCATAACGGCGCAGTCCGGTCTTTCCCGGCAAGAGATAGAACAGGCAGCCGGTGTCTATATGAAGGCATCCAGCGTCATCTGCACCTGGGCCATGGGCATTACCCAACACCGCCATTCGGTGGCGACCATTCAGGAAATCACCAACCTGCTGCTGCTCAGGGGCAACATCGGCAAGTCCGGAGCCGGAGCCTGCCCGGTACGTGGGCACAGTAATGTTCAGGGTGACCGGACCATGGGCATTAATGAAAAACCCGACAGCGCCTTTCTCGACAGGCTGGATAAAGCTTTTGGCATCCAAAGTCCAAGGCATGATGGCCATAATACTGTGCAGGCCATCCAGGCCATGCTGGCAGGAAAAAGCAAAGTCTTTATTGCCCTTGGCGGCAATTTTGCCGCTGCAACTCCGGACAGCAGACTGACTGAGAAAGCACTCAGTCAGTGTCGTCTGACAATGAATATCGCCACCAAGCTCAATCGCAGCCACCTGACCACAGGGCGAGAGTCACTGATTCTGCCCTGTCTTGGTCGAACCGAAGTGGATCTTCAGGGCGGGCAGCCACAGATGATCACTGTGGAAGATTCCTTCAGCATGGTGCACGCTTCAGGCGGTGTCATGAAACCAGCTTCAGAAGCCTTGAAGTCAGAACCAGAGGTTATTGCCGGAATAGCCCGGGCCACCCTGGGGGACACACCGGTCGACTGGAACGCCCTGATAAAAGACTACGGGGAAATAAGGAAGCTGATAGAAGAAACTGTGCCGGGTTTTAATCAGTTCAATGAGCAAATCAGGCAACCCGGAGGTTTTTATCTTGGCAACAGCGCCAGGGACCGGAAGTGGAATACCCGCTCAAGGAAAGCCAGGTTATTCTGCCATGCACTGCCGGACTCCATTGTTCCCGCGGCTATACACGCCCTGTCGGATCAGCCTGTGTTTGTCCTGCAAACCCTGCGCTCCCATGACCAGTACAACACCACCGTTTACGGCATGGACGATCGCTATCGCGGTGTTTACGGCCAACGGCAAGTGTTGTTTATGAGCGCCGGAGATATTCATGGCCTGGGCATGAAAGCCGGAGACCAGGTTGATATACGCACCATCTGGACAGACCAGGTAAAACGCCAGGTGACCGGTTTTAAACTGGTTGAATACGACATCCCTTCAGGCAATGTCGCCGCCTATTTTCCTGAAGCCAATGTCCTGGTGCCGCTGGACAGCCGGGGCGAGCAAAGCGATACGCCAACGTCCAAGGCCATTCCGGTGGTGATTGAGCCGGGCAGTGATTCAGTAACGATTGCGACAGAGGTTTAACCCGGAAATTTCACAAAGTGTCGAGCTTGTAGCTCTGCTATTTTTTCGGCTGACACATTTTGTCGGCATATTCATGCCTATTGCATGGATCTGCCGACAAAATGCTGTCATGGCGGGAAAAGAGCTAGCGAGAAGCCGGCGAGCGATATTCTCTTATCTTCGTACGCCCCCAAATACGAACATGTCAGTATTTCTGTGCTCTTTAACCTCATTAAAGAAGCGGCTTATGAATTTTCCGGGTTAAGTCACGCTGTTCAAAAACTGCTCTGGATCAACCTTTAATGCCTACTTTTTGCAAAGTGCCTTTAAAGAATGTCCAACTGTGTTAGCATAACTGTGAATGCTTCAATGCATTCAACGCCCTGTATCTGATTGATCATGATATCAGGGTGGTTTTACAGTAACTTTTCCAGATCCGTTTTTCACACTTAACCCACCAGTGAAAAAGAGAGGAAACCACTTTTATTCAGTAATACCTGGAGTAATAACATGAATAATGAATTTGACTGCCGCCATAAACTGGCCCGCAACCCTTCTGAAACCACTGACATGCATAGCAGCACCAATCTCAAGCAGCACAGCTGGCGCGCCCGCTGGAAATCTGTTGATGATAGCTGTCAGGAAGAGAAGTGGCGCCGGGAAGGCAAACTGCGCTGATCAACAGCCATTCTCAGCGACAGTGTTTTTATTTCGAAGTAGATACAGCTTTTCAAAACTTCAAAGCATCATTTCAATAATTCGAAGATAAAGACCGGGTGGATTCAGGCGTTTCAGCGGTGTGAAGCCTGAATCCAGATAACCCCTTCACTTCCTGCACATATTAACCACGCCCTGATAAGCCAGATTTCCCCCGAAAATATCCAGCGCACTGCCAATGGTGATATGCACTTTACCCTGCCCCGCTTTACGTACGGCTTCAATATCTGTTATTGACGAAATGCCACCTGCATAGGTGACTGGAATCGGCGAGTGTTCCGCCAGGAGTTTTACCAGTTCAATGTCAGGCCCTGCCATCATGCCTTCCACTGAAGCCGCATGAACAAGAAATTCATCGCAATAGCCTGACAGTTGCGACAGTGTTTCCGGTGAAACCACGGTATCGGTAAATTTCTGCCAGCGATCAGTGACAATAAAATACTGGCCGCCCTTTTCCTTGCAGGACAGATCCAGTACCAGCCTTTCCCGGCCAACAGCCGCCACCAGCTTTTCAAGGTTGTCCTGGTGAATCCGGCCATCTTTGAAAACATAAGACGTCACGATGACATGGGAAGCGCCCATGGCGATAAACTCAGCAGCATTGTCAGCAGTCACTCCTCCGCCAATCTGCAAACCTTCCGGCCAGGCAGCCAGAGCTTTTTCAGCAGCCTGATCATTACCCGGCCCCAGCTTGATAATATGTCCACCACGAAGATTATCCCCGCGATACATTTCCGCAAAATCAGCCGGTGAACGGTCACTCTCAAAATTAACGGTGGCGGAATTATCTCCGTCGGACAGGGAACTGCCAACGATCTGTTTGACCTTGCCTTTGTGAAGGTCAATACAGGGGCGGAATTGCATGCGGTGTCACCCTCTGAGTCATTATTCTGTGGGCAGAATGTAGCATGTTTGAATGCTTCTGTCTGAAAACGCCTTTACGCTCCCACGCACGAGCATGGGAGCGAGTGTCGATGTGAATTACCTTTCCGGACAAGCCTCCAAAGCCTCAGAAAGTTTGTGCGTCATGGTTTCCGGTGAACTGGTATTCCTCGCCATCAGTTTGTAGATACCCGGTGCTACAAACAATGTCATTACCGTTGCCAGCAGTACCCCGCTGAAGATCACGATACCGATCGCCGAGCGGGACTCATAACCGGCGCCACTGGCTAACATCAGGGGTACCGAACCGGCCAGTGTGGTGATCGCCGTCATCAGGATAGATCGCAGGCGGGCAACCGAACCTCGAAGGATAGCTTCCTCAAAGGTGACTCCACGATCCCGTAGCTGATTCACAAACTCCACGATCAGAATGCCGTTCTTGGTCGCCAGACCAATCAGCATGATCAGGGCGATCTGGGTATAGATATCCAGCGCCAGGCCGGTCCAGAGCATTCCGGCAAAAGAGCCGGTCAGCGCCAGCGGCACGGTCATGATGATTACAAACGGATGGATAAAACTCTCGAATTGCGCAGCCAGGATCAGGTAGACCACCAGCATCGCCAGAACAAACGTCATTGTCATGGAGCTGCTGGAGCGCTTGTATTCCAGTGACTCGCCCTTGTAATCGACGGTGGCCTGCTCCGGAAGTTCCTCAATAACAAGGTTTTCAAGGTAACCCAGGGCTTCACCCAGTGAGTAACCATCAGCCAGGTCGGCAGACAGGGTGATACTCTTACGACGATTATAGTGCTTCAGCTGGCTGGGCTGACCCTCAAAGACCACATTCACCAGGGTATCCAGACGGATCAGCTCACCGCTGCTGGTTGAACGCACATGGATATTGGCAAGATCATCAATCGTATTGAATTCGTCTTTTGGGGCCCGCACATTGACGTCGTACTCTTCACCGTTCTCAATAAAGGTTGTGATGTCCCGACCGGCAAGCACTGTTTCCAGGGCATTAGATATGTCCGTTACGGGAACCCCAAGCTGGTGCGCATAAGCGCGATTGATCGTTATCCGCATCCTTGGCGTGGTTTCCTTGTAGTCTGAATCCAGGTCCAGCAGCAAAGGGTTTTCCCGTGCCTTGTCCATGACAGTTTGAACCCATCCCTGCACCTGCTCATAGCTGCCACCACCAATAACGATCTCTACCGGTTGCCGCGCCCTGGTACCAAAGCTCGACGGTACCATCGGCATGACCCTGAACTCAGGCATGGAGCCGAGAAGCTGTCGCACCTGGTTCGCTACATCAAAAACAGACTCGCTGCGCTCCTCCCATGCCTTCAGGTCAATAATCAGCATCATCTCATGCTCACCACCACGGCCCGGCGTTCTGACAGCCAGATTACGGATCGGGCCATTGTCAGAAGTCAGAGGCCGAAGCCTTCTTTCTACCTCGTCAACCAAAGGCTCCATCGCGTTAAAACCCGTTCCTTCTGTTCCTCTGAGCGTGACAAATAAACGACCCTGGTCTTCCCTGGGAACAAACGACTGCGGCAGCTGTTGATAAGTCAAAGCAATAAAACCAAAACTCAGCACCAGCATCAGAACCGGAATCCAGCCGTGCTTCAATGATCGCTGCAACAGATTGCGATACAGAGATTCCAGCCGTTTAAACCGGCGATCAATCCAGAGATTAAAGCGTCCTGGCTTTACATTCAGCTGCAGAACCCTGCTTCCCAGCACCGGGCCCATGGTCAGTGCGACCACACTTGAAATACAGACACTGGCCGCCAGAGTCACAGCGTATTCGCTGAACAGCATGCCTGCCGTGCCCGTCAGCAAGGTAATGGGGAGAAAGACCGCCACCAGCACAGCTGTGGTTGCTATAACCGCCATACCCACTTCCCGGGTACCACGATAGGCGGCCACCATCGGCGGCTCACCCGACTCTATACGACTGACGATGTTTTCCAAGACAACAATGGAGTCGTCCACCAGCAGGCCCACGGCCAACACCAGCGCCAGCAGTGTGATCAGGTTGATGGAATAACCAAACAGCTGCAGTACGGCAAATGTAGCCAGCAGCGAGACTGGCACGCTGACTGCTGGAATGAGTGTCGCACGGGCACTGCCAAGGAAGGTGAATATCACCAGAATCACCAGGATCGAGGTGATAGCCAGGGTGTTATAAACCTCACTGATGGCACTCTCGATAAAAATCGAACTGTCGGAGGTAACGGCAATAGCCATACCCTCCGGTAAAAAAGGCCGCAGGCGTTCAACTTCAGCTTTTGCGCCATCCACAACATTCAGGGTATTGGCGCCCGACTGCTTGAGAACTTCCATGAGAACCATGCTGCTGCCATTTACCCGCAGAAGCTGGTCATCATCCTTGGAGCCAGCTTCTACTGTCGCCACATCCGACAGGTAAAGCAGGGAACCATCGCTGTTACGGCGGATGATGAGCTGCTGATAGTCGTCAACGGTCATGTAACTGCGTTCAAGGCGCAGGGTATAACTGCGGGCAGCGTCAGACATACTGCCCGCTGGCGCTTCCATGTTCTCTTCACGCAGGGCTTTCTCTATGTCAGCCACGGTGACATTCCGGCTGGCCATGGCGACAGGATCAAGCCTCACCAGCAGGGCATAGGTGTTATAGCCGCGAAATTCAATAGAACTGACACCGTCAACCAGGGAGAGCGGATCCGCCAGCAGCCGATTGACGTAATCACTGAGTTCAACGGCTGTCATCCGATCAGACGAAACGGCAAAACTGATAATGCCATCACCATCGGAATCACTCTTTTCTACGGTGGGAGCGTCCATGTGATCAGGCAGATTTCTCTGGGCTCTGGCTACCGCATCACGAACGTCATTGGCGGCGGCTTCAATATCCCGCCCCACTTCAAATTCAATCGCGATACGGGTGCGCCCATCCGAACTGCTGGAATCAATGGATCTGAGGCCACTGATGCCGGACAACTGGTCCTCAATCACCTTGGCTACACGGGATTCCATGATATCCGCAGAAGCCCCGGCATAGTTTGCCCTGACAGATACGATAGGTGGAGAAACATCGGGATACTCCCGCAATGGCAGGTTCTGATAAGCCAGAACACCAAAGACAATCAGGAGCAGGTTGATGACACAGGCGACAACCGGTCGCTTGATGGCCAGGTCAGAAAGGGTCACAGCAGTCCCTCCCGATTGTCCTGGTCAGCAGAGCTGGCGACGCTTCTGGCGGATTGCACTCTGACACCATTGCCGATTTTGCCCACTCCAACGGTGACAACGTTGTCACCAACACTCAAACCCGCAGTAATGACGGTTGTTTCTCCATCCACTGTGCCGGTAACTGCCCGCTCAACGGCCTGGCCGCCAGCATTGACTGTGTAGACATAGGCCTGAGAACCACGGTAGAAAATACTGCTGGTTTTAATCGCCATCACTTCACGGGCAGAGAAGTCCAGCTGCACTCTGGCCAGGAGGCCAGGGCGTAAAAACTGTCCTTCATTATCAAGATTGGCACGAACTGTCAGGTTGCGGCTTTCCGTACTCACAAGTGCATCGACATTAGCGACTGAAGCTAAGAACGTCCGACCGGGCATAGCCTCAAAAATCATGGTCAGGTCCATACCCCGCTGAATACGACTCAAGTGCCTGCTCGGAACACTGAAATCAACGTACAGGTTATCCAGGTTGGTCAGGCTGACCAGTTCGTCGCCGGGCCTGATGTATTGCCCGGGACTTAACTGGCTCAAACCCAGTACACCAGAGAATGGCGCCTGCAGCGAATAGAACGACAGGGTTGCTGAGACTGCCTGCAACTGAGCCTCTGACTGAGCGACAATGGCTTCCTGTGCCGCCAGTTCTGAAGCGGAAACGGCTTTCCGGGCCACCAGCTGCTGCAGCTCTTGCAAACGACGCTGATCTTCCTTCAGCTGGGCCTCGGCCTCTGCCAGTTTCGCCTGCTCGAAACGGCTGTCCAGTTCAATCAGACTCTGTCCCGCCTGAACAGGCTGGCCATCTGCGATATTCAGCTGCTCGATAAAACCGTCAACCTTGCTGGTCACAACTATCTGTTCCCGCGCTGAGACCGTACCCAGAGCCATCAGTTGGTCACTTCGACTCAGGACCGTCACCGGTTCAATCTCAACAATCTGGGCAGCAGATCCCCTGCTGGCTGCCATGGTCAGGGAAGAAAAGAGCAGAACCAGCGTCAGCAGCAGGATCCGCCCTGGGTAGCTATGAGTGCGCATTTTTAGAATCCCGGGATGCATTGGTCAGATACGGCAATCGGTTGTAAACATGCCGGGAAGTCTAAAAGAAAAGAAAATTTCGAGGTGTACTAAAGTGTATCAGAGGGGTTAGTTGTGTGATGAAGCAATGCTTCCGGTTGTCAAAGTGTCATATCCCGTTGATCGACACTTTCAACCTGAGATACTGAGGGTTCATCGGCGACAGTTCCCTGAACTCGGTACCTGACCTGATGACAGACTGGTCCTCCGTTTCACAGTCAAGGAACCCCTGCCAGGAGCAGAGCCAACCCAGGTAGTGGCCAAACAGGGTTTTCTTCATTGAGTTGACCCAGTACCAGGGCTCGGCGCTGGTAATATTTTTCCTGCCCAGGTAACTGCTCACGCCCGTTGCACAGTCTTCCAGAAACACACTTAATGTCTGGACGCTGGTATTCGGGTCTATATTCCTTCCCCGGATCAGCATATTGGCCAGTGAGTTATTCTGTGGCACAAAATTGTAGGCGAAGGGTCTGTGGTACATCCTTTCTTTCGGGTCATGCCAGTGGTACTTCTCCAGCAGGGAGAAGCCGCCGAAAGCATTCATGAATGTCAGTTCACCGCCCGTTTCCAGGTGCTGGGCCAATATGATAATCGCGGCATCGGATCGATCATTTGTCCTGATTTTCATGGTCTGCCTGGCTAGCAGAGCCAGTATTTCCGCCCTGCTTGCGCTGGCCTCATCGGAATCGTAACCATCAAAGCTGACGACCAGAATATAATAGTTATTCTTCTTCAGGCGGGTGAACAACAGGGCAACATCGCAGGCCGCTACTTCTCTGGCTAACGTCACAACTGAATCGTGAAAAGGTTTCTCCTCGGTGAGGCTGGAAGCAAACCAGTCAATTTTCAAATTCGAGCCCCCAGCAGATTTACGAAAGGGGTATGATGACTTTGCGCCCTCTGCGACCCGATGATTGAGACCCGTCAAAATCACAAGGTGGTATTGTGCCCGTTCATGGGCCTGGAAATGTTCGTGCATCAACTGAATCCGGTACTTATCCGTAGGATGCTCAACCGCATAGTTTGCTCCGGCATCCCAGATCAGAATATCCATCCGGTCCCTGTCAGACCGTGCACTGCCAGCCCAAGCATTCCGGGTACAGTCAAAGATGACACACAGTAGAACCAGCCAGGCAAGCCGCGGAACAGAAAGCCTGAAACTATTCATAGGCGGACTGTTTTCACGTCGACTCATTACGGCATACACACCTATCGTACTGAAGGCCTGAAGATAAGCCCGGTTCCCCTTCATCCGGAAACTTGCCAGAGAATAGTCCATAACTTGCCGATAATGAGTAAATTCACCGCGTTTCTGGATGGACAATGAAGATAGCCCTTGCACTCTTCCTGCTCTGGCCGGCTCATGCCCTGGGCTGGTTCGACGCCGGACACATGGCCAGTAGTTGGATTACCTGGCAGGAGCTGACTCCCACGGCAAAAGAAAAAGTGCAGGAATACCTGTCCGTGTTAAAAGATGCTGAGCCGGAAACAGAAGACTTTGTCATAGCGTCTACCTGGCTGGATAACATCAAAAACAGTGGCCTGAAAGTCACCCTGTACTGGCACACTATCAGCAGAGACCAGGCCATCAACGGTCTGGCCAAACGGCCGGAAAAACAGAACGGGGTATGGATTGTCCAGGAGGCAATCGAAACACTGGAGAACCCTAAAGCCAGTCGTTTCGCCAGGGCTTTTATGCTCAGGGCGCTGATTCATGTGGTTCAGGATCTCCACCAGCCACTGCACATCTGTGATGACAATAAGGAGGGCCGGTTAGAAGCGGCACGCTGCTATAAGAATTTCCCAATCAAGCCGTTTCGTTATGGAAAAGAATCCCTGACCAACCTGCACGACTTCTGGGATGCGGTTGGGAGCGCTTCACCCACAATTCGTTATTCCGACAGGGACGCCCTGAAAACAACAGAACTGTATGCAAAGGCACTATTGGAACGGGTAAATAAGCACTCACTGCCGCCCCTTGCAACCAGGGACCCAATGATCTGGGTAAGAGAGAGCGAACAGTTATTAAGCACTTTCGCGGTTCAGGGTATAACTCCCAACAACCACCTGCCTGAACAGTACATGGCCAGGGGACAGGTTGTTGCTGAGCAAAGGCTGGTCACCGCCGCTTACCGACTTGCTGGTCTGCTCAATCAGATTTTCAGTCAGCCTTAACCGGTTCCAGAAGCAGAGCTTTCAGCGTTGAAATAGCCTTTTCATCCAACTGAAGTCCATTCTCAATGTATTGATCGAAACTGCCGTAACCCCTGTTAACCTGATCGAACGTTGCTTCCAGGTATTCTTTCCGCACTTCCATGATAGGACGCAATGCTTCAGGGGTCAGGCCCCTGATAAGCTGTGAATAAAACGGTGTATTGCTCAATCGTACTTCAATACGCCCGCCCAGGAGATCATTACTCAGCAGAAAGTCTTCCCGGACCATGTCATCGGATACCCCCAGAATCTTCAACAGCAAAGCCGTCGCCCCCCCGGTACGATCCTTGCCGGAAGTACAGTGGTAAAGCTGGGGATACTGATCTTCATTCAGCAGGCTGTGCAGCCAGTCACGAAAAACAGGCGTGAATGTCGATACCATGGAACGGTACAGGGCGGACATCCAGGCAATGCTTTCCTGGGCCGAGCGAAACTGACTCAGGCTTTTCAGCAGCTCATGCCGGTCGGTATCGCCCATCACACCCAGAGGCCGTAATGAGAGCTGGGCATCCCCTGGCGGCAACTGGTCTGGCTCTACCAGGCGCTCTTCGACAGAACGGAAGTCCGATACAACGTTAAGTGACAGTAACGCCAGCCGGTCAAGGTCTGCCCGGGTAAGATCTGAAATAGCATCTGAGCGGTACAGCATACCGGCTTTCAATTGTCTGCCGTCAGCGGTTCTGATGCCCCCCAGGGTCCGAAGGTTGTGCACATTGTCCAGGGGTATGTGACGTTTGTGACGGGTTTCTTCAAGGGGAACTGAGACTATTGTGGCTATGACGGTCGACACGGCGATACCTGTTACCCATTTTTTCGTGATGATAGTGGATTGTTTACATCAGGATAAAACAGCATGTCACAGGACGATGAGATTTGCTGACTATTCTATCGGCAGGCTCAGGCAGACAGGCTTCAAGAGAAACCTAACAGCCATCAGCCTCCAGATCCTGAAGCCATCTAACGCCAGAGCTTGTTGAGCATCAGGCTGCCTTCCATATCAACGAACATGAGGTCAGGGTAGGGGACCTTTTCCACGCCGACAGACGCCCTGGCCCCGGCATCCGCATAATTGCCGACAACCTGGCCCAGCATCAGCTTGAGGACGGCCATTTCCATTCGATCCCTGGCCGGGTCGAAGGGCTTTCCGCCCCGGAGAACCACCGGATAAGCATTAATCCGCCGTTCTTCCATCAGAGCCAGCAGTTCCTCATCCACTTCATCAATGCCGGAAATTTTCATGACTACCCGGGGGCTTTCCCGCCCCTGTGAAGCGAAACTGTCCACATACATCACCATACCCCCGGCATCAACTGCAGCCAGAAAGTGGCCGGACTGTTTGACAGTGACTGGAAGAGGCCTGACATCGGAAAAAACCATGAAACTGTCAGTTGCATCCTGTCC
This sequence comes from Endozoicomonas sp., assembly GCA_051008495.1. GTDB lineage: Bacteria > Pseudomonadota > Gammaproteobacteria > Pseudomonadales > Endozoicomonadaceae > Endozoicomonas_A. The sequence continues at coordinate 23,317 of JBPCXN010000167.1, forward strand.
GGCACGTCTGTAGCTGGCGACGGCAAGGGCAAGTTCAGCGAGCATATCTGCGTCAACAGGGTTATAGACAGGCAGGTTATCCTGTCCCCATAAATACTTGTGCAGGATCGGTTGCAGGCTGTCGTTTATCAGCTCACCACTGGCGATTTTGTCCGTTAGCCAGCTGCCCCCGGTACTGGAGCCCCAATCCTTCTGAATCTCTATCATTGGGCTGTGGCGGAGGACACTCCCTTCAGAATCCAGGTAGATGATCGCAAACGAGTAGGTCAAGGCTGAAGTCCCGGGGTCAACACCCGGAAATATCCTGAGAGTGGCTCTCTCAGGCATGGTGTCTGCCAGGGTGACCAGGTTCCTGAGGAAGTCACTGTAAGTGAACGCTCTGTCAAACAGCGGCAACCGCTTCTGCCTGGGCACGATATCGATGTGTGGCAGGTTGGCACTCTTCCACTCCAGCGTCGTCTTGTCCTCTTCGCCGTAAAAATAGGATGAAACACTTTCAGAAACCGTGGCGTAATAGCTGTTCCTGATGGCAGCCGGGATGTCCATATGGATAAAGGCTACCCGGTTCACCAGGACATCATCGTCATACCACTCGATGCTGTCAGCAGTGAGACCGGCGTTGTAGAAGTATTCCTGGCCCCGGACAAAAAGAGTTCGCAGGGCTACTATGGAAAAAGTGACCAGACCAACCTTGGAAGCCAGAACTTTAGCGTAGCCGGCTACTCCAGGTCCCTGTACTGCCTTGGCTTCAACCTCTTCCGAAATAATTGTCCCGGAGAGCGATTCCAGACTTTTCAGGCTGGAAAAACTGCTGCCGATGGATTTCAGGCTGTTAAGGCTTGATTCGAACATATCCAGTCGATTCAGGCTTGATTCGACCATCGAGGGCGCCATGACCGGGCCGGATTTTGCCGCGGCAAACAAGCCGGTAACCGTTGCAATGGCGGCCTGGATATAGTCCGCATAAGGCCCTTCCTTGATGACATAGGTACCCACAACTTTCCCGGCCTTGCTGGTGACGGCGATAACCGCGCTGGCAACCACTTCAGCCAGGCTGGGAAGCAGGCTTCCTGCTTTCAGCCTCAACAGGCCTGACTCTTTTAACAGGTGGGCAGGATAGGGGTTCGATCGCAGCTCTGTGACTATATCGTCCAGCCGTTCGGCAGGTGAAGAGGGGTACGACACGGACAGGTCGAGTGCCGTGAGCGGAGGGGAGAGCATCTCTGGCTGGCGGAAGCAGCCGGAATCCCCCTCGGCACAGGGGCCTGGGGCATCAAGCTGCGTTCCGGAGTAGTTAACCGTCACGGAGTCCTGCGGAAATGACACAACACCAGACCCGTCAGCCATTGTGACTGCCGGGACTATCACCGGAACTATCACCGGGACTATCACCAGGAAGCAGGCAAGGAGTCCCCACTTCATGGTTGTCACTGCTGGTTCGTTGTTATTCATTATTCCTGCAATCTCTCGATTATTTCTGATTTGTTTTTGCTACGCCATACGCCAGGCAGCCCTGTAACCGGGCAGCCCTCTCTGCTTTAAATAACGCTTCACATAGCGCTTCACATAACGGGCAGTGTCAGCCATCCCAGTGTTTGGACAGAGAATAAGCAAGATAGTTCAGAATACGCGAAACAGGTATGGTCAAAAGGCAGGATGTCTGTCATCGCCAGTCCCGACTGCAGAGGGAACCGGCGTGACAGGCAGGCTTACGCCTGCTGTTGATCGAAACGTACCCGGTACAGGAGGGAATAGGTAACGGGCAGGACAATCAGAGTCAGAACCGTGGCAAAGCCCAGTCCGAAAATGATCGTTACAGCCATGGAACTGAAGAAGGCGTCAGCCACCAGGGGAATCATCCCCAGCATGGTAGTCAATGCCGCCATGCAGACAGGACGCACCCGGCTGATGCAGGCATCAGTGATCGCCTGCTGAATGCCGATGTCTTTCTCAGACTCGATTTTGATCTGCTCAACCAGCACAATCCCATTCTTCAGCAGCATGCCTGACAGGCTTAACAGTCCCAGCAGCGCCGTGAAAGTAAACGGCATGTTCAGTGCCAGCAGGCCGGCAGCCACACCGATGATACCCAGGGGCACTGTAAACCAGATTGCCAGCGGCTGCCGTACAGTACTGAACAGGAACACCGTAATCAGGAACATCATCAGGTAACCCAGTGGCAATGTGACAAAAATACTGCTCTGGGCTTCACCGGACATCTCATATTCGCCGCCCCACTCCAGACTGTAGCCTTCAGGCAGAGGAATGGCTTCGATGTCTTTATGGATTCTCTGGCGCACCGACTCCGGCGTTTCATCACTGAAAGGAGCGGCGTTAGCCATCACGGCCAGCACCCGTTTCAGGTCGCGGCGGATGATCAGCGGGTTTTCCATTTCCGAAGTAAACCCGGTGACAGCCTGGCCAACCGGCACAAAGGCACTGCGCTCCTGACTCCAGACCTGAAGGTCGGTAATCCGGTCGGCATTCAGCCGCTCCTCTGCCGGAGCACGAGCAATGATGGGCAACTGATGGCTGCCATCACGGTAGACCCCCACCTGCTTGCCGCTGAAATTGATCAGCATGGTCTTATCCAGAGCCTGTTTGGAAATGCCACTGCGCCGCGCCGCTGCCTCATCAAGCTGTGGCCGGACAATATTGACCTGTTCACGCCATGAATGCCTGATATCCGTTGCCGTAGGCTCCGCTTCCATAATTCTGACAGCCTGGTCGGCCAGCTGGCGTAAGACGTCCGGATCAGGCCCATAGAAACGGGCTTCAATATCGGCCAGTGGCGACGGACCGTTCTGCAACAGCTTCAGCTTGAACTCTATCTCCGGGTAACGGCTTTCCAGCCTGGCGCGCACCTCTGGCAGCAGTTGCCTGATGGCGTTCAGGCTGTCCGCCTCGACAATCATCTGGCCATAGCTGCTGTACACCTTTTCCGGGGCGTAGTTGAGAATAAAGCGCTGGGCGCCCATACCCATGACAGAAGTAATATTGTTCACACCATCGAAAGCCATGACAGCCTTTTCCAGGGCCTTCATGGTCTTTTCAGTCTGTCGTATATCCGTGCCTTCCTGCATCCACACGTCAATAAAGAACAGCGGCGTGTTGGAAGGAGGGAAAAACGCTTCCTTGACCTGCCCGAAGCCAATCACGGCAAGAACCAGAGCCATGATGGTCAGCCCCAGGGAAATAATCCGGTGCTTCAGGGCTTTCTGCAGAATCGCCCGGTACACGGTGAATAATGCCCCTTTGTATGGGTCTGACTCAGAACCCACCATCCCCTGGGCCGGTTCACTGAAAACCAGGTTGCAGAAGAACGGTGTGAGGGTGATCGCCAGCAGCCAGCTGACCATCAGGGAAATCAGCAGCACCTGGAACAGCGAGCCCATGAAGTCCCCGGTAGAATCCGGCGACAGGCCTATCGGCGCGAAAGCGATAATGGCAATGACTGTCGCCCCCAGCAAAGGCCACTGGTTCTGGCTGACCACCGCCTTGATGGCATCCATTTTTGACTGGCCACGCTGCAACCCGACCAGAACCCCCTCAGTCACCACAATAGCGTTATCCACCAGCATACCGAGCGCAATGATCAGGGCACCCAGGGAGATAAGCTGCAGCTCAATGCCGAGGATCCGCATGCCAATAAATGTGCCCAGGATGGTCAGCAGCAGGATTCCTCCCATCAGCAACCCGGACTTCAGTCCCATGGTGAACAGCAGCACAACAATAACAATCGCCACCGCCTGCACCAGGCTGATGACAAAACTCCTGATGGATTCCTCGACCACTTCCGGCTGGTTATAGACGACATCAAGTTCAATACCGATAGGCTGGCTGGACTCCAGCTCCGCCAGTCGTGCGTCAACAGCTGTGCCAACATCGACAACATTGACCCCTTTGGCAAAAGAGATACCGAGTGAGATGGCTTTCTCACCATTACTCCGATACAGGTTCATCGGAGTTTCATCAAAGGTCCGGTAGATTCTGGCAATATCTCCCAGGTAAACCAGCTCGGTGCTGCCAGGAGGACTGACCAGCACACGCTCCAGTTCACTGATGTCACCAAATTCACCGGTGGGGTGAATGCGTACGGACTGGCCCTGAATCAGCATCCTGCCGGCGTTGGAAACCACATTCTGGTTCTGGATCAACCCGTAGATCCAGGAAGGGTCAATACCCAGGGCGGAAACCCGGGACTGTGAAATTTCTATCACAACCTGCTCGGTCACAGTACCTGCCACGCTGACCTTCTTGACGCCTTCCACCAGGGACAGTTCCCGCCGAAGGAAATCACCATAGTTTTCCAGCTCACGGTAGCTGTAATCCTGGCCACTGATGTTGAACAGGGTGCCATAGACATCACTGAAGTCGTCGTTGACCTGGGACGGCAGAACTCCGGAAGGCAGTGCCGACTGAATGTCGTTCACCTTGCGCCTGAGCTCATCCCAGACCTGGGGCTGTTCGGCGGCCGTAACGGTTTCCATCAGCTCCACCATGACCTGGGAAACGCCGGCACTGGAGACGGAGTCTATATGCTTGACGTATTCCAGTTCCTGAATGGCGCGTTCCAGCGGCAGGGTCACTTCTTCTTCCACCTGCTCCGGAGAAGCACCGGGATAATGGGTGTTGACCATGGCCTGGGGAATCGGGAATTCAGGGAATTCCAGCTGCCCCAGGCCTATAAACGACACAACACCACCGACCAGCAGAAGGACAACGAACACCCAGCTGATGACTTTGTTGCGAATGGAGTATTCCGCAATATTCATGCTTACAGTCCCCGCTCACGCTCAAGCGGTTTTACCTGCATTCCCGCACGCAAACGGTTCAGGCCAGCGGAAACTATCCGGGCTCCGTCGCTGAGTCCGGACAGGACACTGATGCCGGACTGTCTGATGCGGCCCAGCGTCACTTCCACCGGATTGACCACACCACTGTTCTCGTCGTATACCCAGACCTGGGACTTGCCGGTGCTGTCATCGTTGAGGACTGCCGTTAAAGGCACGGTGAAATGTGGAACATCGGTATCCTGCACTGTCACCCTTGAGAGATCCAGCATCAGCGTGGCACCCATGCCGGGATAAACCGTCAGGTCGTCAGGAATCGGCATGGAAAACCAGACCTCATAGGATTGGGTGCCCGGCGTAACCCTGGTGGCATGTTCTTTATAAGTCACCCGGTAGTCCTGGTCGGGCCGACCGACAAAGCTGACTGAGGGCTGGTAATCATGATCCACCCGGTCTTGACGCACCTGGCTGACGATGCTTTCCGGCACCTGGATACTGATATCCAGCGTACTGCTGCTGTGCAGCACCAGGATTGCCTGCTGGGCCTGGACATACTGATAGTTCTCAACCAGGGTCTGGGCCACCCTGCCGGTAAATGGCGCTGTCAGTACACTGTCATCCAGCTTGTCTTGTGCCAGCTGCAGTGCCGCCCTTGCTGACTTCAGGCGGGCGTTGGCATTATCAAAGTCGGACTGGGGAACAATCCTCTTGTCCAGCAGCGACTTGACACGGCGGAAATCTGTCTCAGCCAGGTCGAACTCAGCCTTGCGTGTCGACAGTTCACTGCGGATATCCCGGTCATCCAGCCGGGCGAGCACCTGACCTTTCTGCACTTCCTGGGCCGGCTGAACCGGAAAGTTCACCAGTTCGCCAGGGATACGAAAAGAGATTTCCGCTTCCTCACTGGCACGGACGGTAGCCGGAAACTGCCTCATATTCATCAGTCCACTGTCTTTCACTTCAAAGAGTTTTACCGGGCGTATCACCTCGGTTTGTTCCTCTTCGACAGTTTTTGAGCAACCGGTCATTACCAGAAAAGTGCTAACGGCCAGGATACCAGCAAGTGCTTTGCGCACCGGCTTCGGGGTTTGCATAGATGCCTCCGACATACAACACCCGGTTCCAGGGCATGCCGGAACAGGGTAAGGAATCACAGATTTGAATAAAAAACGAATAATATTCGAAAGTAGATAAGCAGAGCGCTATATAGGCTCTAATTTGGAGAATTACCGGTTAACCAAGGCCTCTGCCAGGGGGATAAGCTCTCTGATTCGCTCAGACATGCCATCATACTGTAGGCCCCAACCAGTCAGGTGACGCTCAATGTTGCTCAAGTGTAGATCAACACAGTCGTCTTCACTCATGATGTCATTGAATACGCCAAAGCCGGACTCTTTGAATTGGTACAGCCCCATGGACATGCCACAGAGCCCCATTTCAAGTTGGGTAGCGAGCTCTTCACTGACAGGCTCTCCCATGTGTTCTGTCAGGACCTTTCTGGCAATGCCTGTCATCAGGCTCTGCATAGTTGCACCCAGATCATTCATAACATTGTTGCGATGACTGGAGGCCCTTTTCCAGATTGACGGGTTCATGGCCAGCTGCCGCAACTGGTAGTGCTGAGGTTTCAGGTTATCGGTTAACCAGATCAGCAGGCTGACCATGATCATCTGCTCAATACAATTAAGTTCACTGGAAATAACTCTCTGCAGCAGGTCTCTCTTGTCCTTTGTGACTTCGTAAGCACAGGCCAGCAACAGATCCTCCTTGCTGGAGAAGTGCGAATATACTGCCCCCATTGAACATTCAGCGGTCTGGGCTACTTCGGACATACGCAGATCCAAGAAGCTTTTCTCCTCCAGCAGCTCTATAGCAGCAGAGACTATCCTGACTTCCCGCTCAATACGTTTTTGCTGTCTGGACATAGGATTTTGAAGCAGTTGAAACAAAGTGCGAATATTATTCGATTTTCATACACAAAAACAAGGGAAGAGAAAATATTTATGGAACAACGGGTTAGGTTTTCCGCTTTCCGTTTGCCGTTTGCCGTTTGCCGAATGATATACAGCCAGGTGCCAGGTCGGATTACGAATCTTTTCTTTCGGGTTGCGGGAAGCGGGCGACGACAGAAAATCAGAAGGATATAATCAGCAAATAGATCTCTACTGGATTCATAGCCTGTGCACATCTGGGTCGATGCCGACGCCTGTCCGAATGTCATCAAGGATATTCTTTTCCGTGCCGCCGAGCGGGTGCAGCGCCCCCTGACCCTGGTGGCCAACCAGTACCTGAGGACACCTCCCTCAAAGTACATCAAGGCTGTCCAGGTTCCCGCCGGCTTTGATGTGGCGGATAATCATATCGCCCAGAATGTTCAGCCCGGTGACCTGGTGATTACCGCCGACATCCCCCTGGCATCAGACGTGATAGAGAAACACGCGCTGGCACTGAACCCAAGAGGGGAGTTGTACACAAGGGAGAACATCAGACAGCGACTGACCATGAGAAACTTCATGGATGAACTCAGGAGCAGCGGCATAGATACCGGCGGACCGGCAGCCCTGAATCAGCAGGACCGCCAGGAGTTCGCCAACCAGCTGGACCGGTTATTAGCGAAAGCAACCCGATAACAGAGTCATCACCGCTGCAGGGTATGGACGCAAAATAAAGCCATACCCTGACCAGCCATTCATATATTTCAAATTATTATATAAAACTGAGGGATATTTCTTTTGCTCTTTGTGTCTCAGTATGAACAGGAAGTAATACACAAATTAAAAGGATGTAATCATGCTCAACTCAGCGTCTAGCACAGGCCACCAGGCAAAATCACTATCACCGCCACCCGTCGCGTCAGATCAGATTGCAGATGAGACTACAGCACAACTACCGAAAGCCTCTTGCCCCCCTTCAGGTCCATCAGTTATCGGGCGAAAAGTTTCCGTTCTGACAACTCCTCCCCTGGCTGACTCCTGGCAGAACGCTGAAGCATTAAAACAATGGCTGCAGCCATTCGTAGAAATGCCCCACGAAGAGCTGATAAAGGTATTTCAGACCAGCACTTCGGTTGATATTACTATGGCAATGTCAAAGCTGTCCGCTATGGGTATTGACCCACCTATGCCGGGAGCACTAGAGAATTACCAGTACATTTCAGAATCTCTCGGTACTGTTCAGAAAGACAGGACACTGACGGAAGGAGATCAGGCAGCAATCGATCAACTCCAGAAAGATCTTGAGAACATCAAAGAGAAAGGCTTTCCTGTTATCGCCACAACAATGCTGATTTACCGCTTTTTATTACTGCAGACCCTGTACAACGAGAGAAGTGAATTCCCAAACCTGTTCCAACAATCAATGAGTTATCTTGAAGCACGTATGAAGCCAGGGGAGGCCAAGTATATCCCTCTGGATACCAAGGCTGAAATGGAGAGAGCTGAATATCGCAAAACCGCCGGTTCATTTTCACCTGGGACAACTGTTGAACAATTAAGTCGAGACGTTTTACCACACCTGGTCAACGCCAGAGGTGTTTACAAGTGCAAGCTCTATGAAAATTTCTACGAGACGTTTATGAAGGAGCAACTTAAAGAAGGGAAGTCTTGCTGGATCAACAGAGCAATACTCCCTCTTCGGTATTTTAACAGGACTAATGCTCTCCCCCTTTGTGCAGCCAGCCTGATGCAACCCAGGCATGAAGTTCACGATGCAGGCGAAATCAACAGACACCTGTTATTCTCCCATGATTTCGCTCACTTCAGAGGATTTCCTTCCAGCCGTATCAGACTATGCATCGATGAACGATCTGCCCATGCCGTGTTGCAATCTCTAATACCACGTCAGAGGAAAACAGCTACAATTGACATCCTCCCTACGGAATATGATCCGATAGAGGCCAGAAAAGCATTCCCCGGCTGGAATGACAGCCATCACCTGTATGAAGCCCTGGAACAGGCAACATTAAACAGTGAGGTGCCAGAGTATCTTATCAAGGCAGTAGATTACCTCCTGTTTGATCCAACCCATGAAACAGATGAGGCCTTTGTTGCCATGCGCGACGCCCTCCGCTCAGATAAAGACCTTTTGGGAGACAGGTCACAAAGGCTACTAACGGATGCCAAGAAAGAGCAATACGGTGATCTGGAAGAAACTCAGAACACGCTGCAAGCAGAACCACTAGAAGACGCTACTGGTCTTCTCGCTGCATACTCTTTTTATCTTGCTATGGGTCTTGAGCCAGGACTGGCAAGTGAGTGCGCCATCAAATTCTATCGATTCGATATTGTTCCGATGAAATCCTATTGAATCGACAGGAGGCAAAATCTGTGGCTGAAAGGGAAGATGCTACATTTGGTCAACCCGTTGCTGTTCCCCTGAGGATTCTTCATGTCGATCAAGAACAGAGTTCGCCTGTTGCAGTTTTGTTATATGGCCATGCCGATGATCGCCCTCTATTCCATCCCCTGGTTTGACAACCCCGACCAGCAGCCAGAGCTCCTTTTCGGACTGCCGCTCTGGGTGGCCAGGGCAGTAGCCTGCCTTCTGATAATGAGCCTGCTCAGCCTTCTGGCCTGGTACCTTCAGGCAGCCCTGTCTGGCAAACGCCATGATGTCTGAAAGCACTGCTCCAGGGATGGCAATGGCCTATCTGCTGTTGCTGGTTCCGATCTGTTACCTGGCCTGGCGAAAATCCAATCGCCGCAACCCCGAAGAGCACTACCTGGCAGGGCATTCCCTGGGGCCATTTGTGCTGGTCCTGACACTCTTCGCCACGGCCCAATCAAGCAACACCATGATGGCATTCCCGGCAGAAGCCTGGAGGCAGGGGTTCGTCTGGGTAATGGCTTTCAGCATACCCACCGGCCTGTTGATGAGTTATCACCTGATAGTGCCGGCACTCAGGCGTTACGCCAGCGACTACCACCTGGTCACCCCGGGGGACTGGATTGACTGCCGCTTTGCCGGACAGACTGGCTGCTACCCTCTGAAATTACTGGTATCACTGGTCATGTTGCTGGTGTCGGCCAACATTCTCTTTGCCCAGCTGAAGGCCATGGGTGAAGCAACCGAGGCTCTGACTGGCGGCTTTCTGAGTTACCAGCAGGGTGTGATCGCCATGGCTGTCATCGTCACCGCCTACGACCTGGCCGGAGGAATGCGAGCTGTTGCCTGGACTGACGCCCTGCAGGGCATCCTGATGATACTCGGTGTCTGCCTTCTGTTAGCCTGGCTCGGAACAAAACTGGACTCTCTTAATCAGCTGACTCTTGCCGTAGAAGCCGCACGACAGGGCTCCATGAAACCTCCCGCCCTGGACCTGTGTCTTAAGTGGTTAAGCCTGATGCTGCTGACCGGGCTGTCAGTGATTGTCTACCCGCAGTCTATACAGCGTTATTTGGCCGCCCGCTGTCACAAAACAGCATTCCTTTCCATGGGCGTTTTTGGCTTGCTCATTAGCGGGATTATGGTAGCAGTGATTTTTGCCGGCCTTTGCGCGATTCCTGTACTTGGCAGTTCCGGCATTGCCGCTGACCAGGTGATGCCACTGCTGTTGGCGGAAATGAGCCAGGAAAACTCACTGCTGGCTTTTGCCGCTGGAATTATCTTCCTGGCTCTGTGTGCGGCCATCATGTCAACCGCTGACTCAGTCCTGTTGTCGAGCATTTCAATTATGCGCCGTGACCTGTTCCCCAGCCCTCCAGGCGGCAACCCTGGCAAAGAAATAGGGTTAACCCTGACGGTTATGGCGCTCCTGACCGGGCTGGCCATGTACCGGGACATATCGCTGTGGAGGTTGCTGGAACTGAAACTGGAAGCACTTCTGCAATGCTTTCCGGCCTGTGTGATTTGCCTCTACAACCGCCGACTTCCGGCCAGTTCGATTCTGGCTGGCCTGATAACAGGGCTGATGATTTATCTTGCCGCCATTCTTGCTGATCAACGTCTATGGCTGAATATTCATGCGGGTCTTTGGGCGCTGGCAGTCAATATAATGGTTTGTTATATTGCACAGAGATATACAAAAATTTAATTTATATTTAGAGCTAGAAGTTCAAATGAGTGATGCTCTGATGAAAACTCTTGTTATATCTGCATTTTGTCTCCCTTTGATTATTTCAGCTCAAACTAAAGATGAGTGTGAATCGAAACTACAAGACAATAATCTTTTAAACAGTATTTGTAGCCATCATGCTGATTGGTACAGGTTACATAATTCTGATTCAATAGGATTTACTGAAGACAGAAAACATCACATAATTCGAGAGTTGCAAAGTAATGATTTGCCTCATATAGGAATCGTAAACATCGAACAATTAAAAAGACATTTACCTTTCAATCTCTTTTCAGCAATCAGTCACGAATTTCATTTTTTTGATCCCGAACTTTGGACACAGAGCGTTCAACTTAAAAGTTACGATATTGCTGATTTGGCGCCAGTAACAGCCTTATATAGTATTGATGCGGGTGAAAATAGTATTTTTGATCCTCCATTAGGGACTATTGATCCAGTAACAGGGCAAAAGCATTTCTCGTATCAAGAACAGTTTGTCTATGGATATAGACCCGAAGACAATGACATAAGTCTAGTAGATGTGAGGCAAAGAGTTTTCCGATACTTGATGGCTGGAAGGCAGTTAGCAAAAGTAATATCATTCACTAATAATTCAGTAATCAAAGAGATATCATGTGATTTTTTCAATGAAACCACGCATCAAGTACTATTGATATGCCCATATATTTATAAACCTAAAAGCAGGACACACTTACAAAATCTTCGTATCATTCTTGGAAGATTTAATTTAGTAAGGTCATGTTTTTAACCAATGCTATCGAGTCATCATTAATAGCAACACTACAAATCCTTCAAGCCGACACGCAAGACATGCGGCAGGGGGAGAGCATGAAGAACACCAGGAGCCTGACCGAAATCAGAGTGGCGAGGCTTCGTGCCTGACCACTCTGATCAGCCTCAGACAGAAAGCCCTGCTCAGTGAACCGGTTCCGCCCGAATCCTCATAGTCTGTTCAAGGTCCACCGGATAGCGGGACTTATTGATGTAAACCAGCTGGCCTTTCTTGCGGACTTCGACAGAAATGGCGTAATCGTGGTTCTTCCTGATCAGGTGCGGAGCATAAGCCAGATCAAAAGCGACAGGCCCTTTCACCTCATAATTCAGCTTGATCGTTTCTTCACCCAGGGTGATGGCCCGGTCATCCTGCCGGGAAACGTCCTGCAGCCGGACACGCATCTGGGAATTGCCGGGAAAGCTGCCCGTTGAGGATTTCACCTGTCCCCGGATATGGGCGGACTCCGACATAAACGTCAGCTGACGATTGCCGTCACGATCGGAAAGCATAAGAGTCTGACCGCTCATTGTCATCCGGTCGAGCTTATGAAAAGCCGTCAGATAAGACATCTCCTGTTTCATGACCGGCTCGGCACAGGCCATCATAGTAGAGCCCATGGGCGTAAACCGGATGACCTTGTCCTGGATGCTGTAACCACCAAAATAGCCATTGCAAGGCCCATGGCCGTTGACCTTGCCTTCTGTCGCTGAGGCTGGCTTGAACTCCAGTGTCACCCTGGCCCCGTCGACCGGCGGCTCACCATCCAGGGAACTCAGCACCCAGGTTTTACCTTCAACAGCTGACGGCGTCACTACGACAGGCTTCTGCGTGGTACTGCAGGCAGCCAGCATTCCGCCAGCAGTCAGCACCATCAAATAACGGCCAATGGTCCTCATGATGTTACTCATACCTCATTCAGGGTGGGAAATGTCGGGACTATACGCCCCGTCAGCGCCAAGATGAACCTGGCTGCGGAAAGTACTGCGTCAACAACCCCACCAGTCAAGAGTCAGAGCATGGTAAAAACAGACATTCGGAAGTAATATCAGGCTTCACCGTGAACTCATCAGGATGTGTGATGACTGGTAGAAAGTTGCCCGGAAAAGCTCTTCTGGAGCAGGGTTACAGTATCGCCGAAGAGGTTGCCAACAGCATAACCCACGGCCTCGGCGCCATGTTAAGTGTAGCAGGGCTGACACTGCTGGTGACCTATGCCGCCGATCAGGACGACATCTGGCGTGTAGTCAGCTTCAGCGTCTACGGCGCCAGCCTGATTCTGCTGTTCCTGGCCTCGACCCTGTACCACAGTTTTCAGCACGCCAGAGTCAAACAGGTCTTTAAACTGCTCGACCACTGTGCCATTTATCTACTGATTGCCGGAACCTACACGCCCTTCCTGCTGGTGACATTGCGAGGGTCAACCGGCTGGATACTCTTTTCGGTGATCTGGCTGCTGGCGCTGCTGGGCATCACCTTTAAGGTCATGTTCCGGCACAGGTTCAAGAAACTGTCTGTCGCCACTTACATCATCATGGGCTGGCTGGCTATTCTGGCGGGTAAAGAGCTGGCCAGCACTTTATCGATCAATGGCATGAGCTGGCTGATTGCCGGTGGGCTGACGTATACCACCGGTGTCATTTTCTACCTGTGGAAAAAGCTGCCCTTCAACCATGCCATCTGGCATCTGTTTGTGCTGGGCGGAAGCATCTGCCACTTCTTTGCCATTTATTTTTATGTGCTGCCACCTTCGGTTTGAGTGGCAGTCTTCCGCGAAGGACTAATAAGGCAACCCTCAGTCAACCCAGTTGATACCATTGTTGTCCCACAGCGGCGAACGGTCATCGGGGAAACCGTTGTAGTTGATAGTCACTTCTTCTCCGACCTGAATGGCTTTAATTGCCCGAAACTCTATGATCTGCCTGTCCTGCTTTGCGACATAAACGGCATTGGGCAAGTATGAATGGTTGTAGATGGAACCGAGCCCAAGGGCAATTGCGCCGCCTTTCTGCTCCTTACCCCAGGCAAAGTAGTAGTTGTAGAGCATCGTCGCATCGATGCTCTTCAGTTCTGATAACGGTATTTCCAGCACCGGGCAGTTCTCGATCAGTGCTCCTTTGGGGATCGCCTCATCGGTAAAGACACCTCTTCCCTTGGCATGGCTGTCAGCTACGTAGAGCATTTCTTATTCCGCCAGTCTGGTTCGCTTTCCAGTCGACCAGCTCCAGACAAACAGAACAAGCCCCACGGTCACCGGCAGTGTAATCAGCAGCAACCCGTTCCATCCCAGCCAATACAGCACGATGCCGGAACTCAGGGCACCCAGAGCCTGCGTGCTGAACACCATCAAATCATTCAGCCCCTGTGCCCTGGGTGCTTCTTCAGGTGAATGCATCATAGGCAGCAGTGCTGTGCCCGCGACAAAAAGGAAGTTCCAGGCAACACCCAGCAGCAGTAACGCCCACCAATAATGAAGGTAGCTCTGATCCAGCATTCCCAACACAGCACAGGCCAGCATGACCGCCAGCCCAATCTGTATCATGGGTACATGGCCCAGCCGCTTCACCAGCTGGCCGGCAAACAGTGACGGCAGAAACATAGCAATGATATGACTCTGGATTACCCACTTGGTTTCTTCCAGAGAGAAAGACTGCATCTCGTGCATACTGATGGGGGTAGCGGTCATGATAAAGCTCATGATGCCATAGCCAACTGCCGCACTGCCTGCCGCAACCCAGAAGCCTGATCTGCGCCAGATCTGGGCAGCAGGAACATTCGCGGTAGCTGATGATTTCGCTTCTATTTGAGGTGTCTTGAAAGCAAAAGCTATCACCACGAAGGTCAACAGATAGAGGATTGCCAGAAGGACAAAGGCTCCGGCAAAAGGCGCTGCAATCAGTTTATGTCCGAGAGGAACCAGTTCAGGTCCAAGCCAGGCGGAAATCAACCCGGCTGCCAGAATCCTTGAGGCAGCGACAGGCATCAGCTCCCGCTCTACAGACTCCATGGCGGCAAAGCGGAACTGCTGCCCCACGGCAATCACTGAGCCAACGACAGTTGTCGCTATAGTAAAACCGATGAAAGAAGCCTGCTGCAGAGCCCACATGGCTGACAGGGAGGCTACAGCCCCCAGTATCATGGCAGCCATGAACAACCGTTTGCGACCCCATATTCCCGCCAGCCGCGCCGCAGGATAAACTGTGCAGGCCGTCCCGACTACCAATGATGCCACAGGTACAGTTGCCCATTCAGGCGAGGGAGCCATACTTTTGCTGGCAAGAGCGCCGGCAAACACCATCAATGGCGCTGCGCACATGGCCAGAGCCTGGGCAACAAAGAGTATCCACACGTTCAGAGGCATTGGTGGGTCCTTCCAGCATTGTTTTTTTCATGTCGCGAGTATGCCTGCATTCAGCTTCCAAAAGCAAAATCTAACATTCCACCCTGGTTCCCAGACTCTGCGAGGGTCCATGGGTGGAATACTACAAACAGCGCCTGTTCAGGTGCGCCGAAGGTGACACTCAGAACCACTTGCTAGCTGCATGTATGAAGTCTTGGCTGAAGATTTGAGCTGGATACTGTGCTGGGTATTTAATTAGAAAACTCCGCCTTTATACTGTCACATATGCTCTCAATGGCTTTTCGCTTATTGTTTCCATTAATGAGATCTATAAAGTCTTCCTGAACCCATTTTTCAGTCACATTAAAAGAATGAAAGGCAACATCCTGGTATGAGTACTCATCTTTTGACACATTAGCGTCGTTTAGTTTTTTATTTTCCTTGAATTTACTTCTAATCGTGTCATTGTAAGTCAGATTGTAAAGAAGGCCTAATGTTGGAGATACATCTTCCTCAATAATCATTGATACCTTCCCAGGCTGGGCAAGTGATGATATTTCATCATGAATTCTGGCTGCAATAGTTTTGTTGTCACTATCCTCTCGCATAAGCTTTCTGTCATTTTTTTCTACCGAAAACAAATCATAGATAAGATTCTCGCAGACAAAAAATTTTGCTCTGATTGTTTTATGAGTTGCAACATTATAAATGGTTGACAAAATCGGTGCATTGAATTTCATTATACTTATCCTTGCTTGATTATCTGTTCTTACATGTATACTCTAGCGACCAGCATACGGTATCCGTATAATTTAGTTTCAGGCTATGAATGAGCCGCGTAGAAAAAATGAGCACATCGCCACACCCAATAGTTAAGGCAAGTTCATTTCCATTTATCTGCTTAAGTATTTGCTCTGGAATTCTTATAAACTGCGCAAAAATTGAGTGAGGGTAATTTCCATTCAGGTGTGTTCCAGGTAAAACTCTGAAATTATACTTTCTCTCCTCTGTTATTGGTATCCAAATATGATGATCCCCAAACTCTATACTATCTTCAGGTCCATCTTGATGAAAACCACAAAATTCGTTTTTTACCGATTCAGGCATCCATGAGATTACAGTGCCATTTTCTGGAACAGTAAGATTCCCCACAGACAAAAAACCTAGAATTTCTTTTAATTCATCATCATTAATCTCACGAACAGTCTCCATCAACTCTTTATTATGATGGCTTCGTGGGAAATAGCTGTTGACAACATCAGACCTTGATTGGTGCACCTTAGATATATCTTTTTGAACAACACCATGCTTCTTTAAGATCATATGACAAATTCTGGTTAATTCATGAATGCGATCTGCATTAACAATGTCTTTTAAAATAATGTATCCGTCATCCCTGTACTTTTCGTAATATTTTGATAAGGCATGTTTGTTCATAGATCAAATGCAATTTAGCTTATTGGATGTAAGTACCCCACCAATTGAAATCGTTTTTTTCCTTCTTTTCACCGCCCACAAAAGTAGTGTGCGCCTTGAAAGTAATTGCCGGGGTACTTATGATTCGGGAGCATCTAACGCTGTCACTTCAGTTTCTGCCGGCAATGACTCCGCCATCCACATCCCAGACGGCACCTGTCACCCAGCTGGACGACTCTTTCAGCAGAAAGTGAATGGCATGGGCGACATCCTCCGGAGTACCAATCCGGCCAATCGGGTGAAAGTCATCAAAAGAGGCCAGGGCTTCATCAAACTCACCGGGTTCGATAAAAGCACGGTAAATCGGCGTTTTCACCACAGCCGGGGAGACCGCGTTGACCCGGATATTATTTTCCGCCAGCTCCATCGCCATATGCTGTGTGAGGGCGTGCAGACCGGCCTTGGCCATGGAGTATGCTGAAGACGGCGTGGCCTTGATGGCCTGTTTCGCCCACATTGATCCTATGTGCACAATGGAACCACCGTTATTGTCGGCCATGTTCTTTGCTACCGCCTGGGAAATAAAAAATGCCGCACGGTTCAAATCCATGTACTTATCGTAATCCTGGTACATGTGCTCGAGGAAAGGCGTTGGGTTGAAGTAGCCCGCAGCGTTGACAAAATACTTGATGTGGCGGTGATGATTGACGGCAAAGTCCACCAGCCGTTCGATATCATCAGCCTCGTAGAGATCCGCCTGAAATGTCTCAAGTAAACCGGACTCCGAAAGTTCACGTCTGGCGTCGTCCAGCTTTGCCCCAGATCGTCCGACGATCACTGTTTCCACACCATCAGCAACAAGCTGTCTGGCCGTAGCCAGACCCATACCGCTGGAGCCGCCGAGAATAAATGCCAAAGGCTGAGTTGAGCTGTCCATCTGTTTTTTCCTTTTGAAGGTTTCGAGATCTGGACTCAGCGTAGAAAACTCATTAGCCTGCTGAAAGTAAGCACAATCCGGTGCCCTGGGCACCTTTTGGTACATATTGATGAAAAGTCAGGAAAAAATAATTTCAAAAAAATCTGCGCCGGAAAAAAGCGCCAGGATGGTGGAAACCATTTATGGCTGTAAATGGTCGCTGACTGTCTATCAGCTGCTGGCAGGCGGCATCAATCGCCCGGGGGAAATGGTGCGCAGTATTGAGGGATTAACCACTAAAGTGCTGAATGAGTGTCTGCGGAAGAATACCCAGTTCGGCATCCTGGAACGTATCAGTTACCACGAAGTACCTCCCAGGGTTGAATACCGGGTGACGCCATTCGGCACAAAATTTATTCGAATTCTTGATGAGCTGGAGAAGCTGCAGGACGAGATAGAAAATGAAGTGCCGTAGGTCGGATTAGAATCACCAGATTCGTAATCCGACCTACGACTAATGATCAACCTTCTTCACGGTGCGATCTGCGGGGTGCTCCGGAACGACGCTCACGGTCTCTTCTGAAACCCTGGTCGCCATCGCGCCCTCGACCGCGGCCACGACGCTCTTGGCCACCACGATCGTTGCGTCGGTCACCCCGGAGGCCATCTTCAGTCCAGATTTTCAGGTCAAGGGCCTTGTTGCGCACTTTGACGTTCTTCAGGGACTCCAGGGTCGCTGCATCAATGCCTTCCGGAAGGTAGATGGAAGAACAATTGTCGAACAGGCGGATATGGCCAATGTTCTTACCGGAGATCTTGCTTTCGTTGGCGATGGCGCCGACCAGGTCACCGGGGTTAATACCCTGGTCACGACCTACGTCTACACGGTAGCGAACCATACCTTCGTTGTCTTCACGACGGTCACGGCGTGGCCTGTCACCTCTATCGCCCTTTTCACCACGGCGATCATCACGGTCACGACGCTCACGCTGCTGACGCTCAGGCTCTTTGCCATCCGGGAACGGACGTTCTTTCTGTGCCAGGAAGCAAAGCGCCGCAGCCATGTCTTCATGACTCATGGCGTGCTCCTGTTCCAGCTGGGCGATGATTTCACGGAACCCTTCCAGCTCTTCGCCCATCTCCATGGTTTTCACCACATCTTCCTTGAACTGACGAATACGCATATCGCGTACGTCACGCATGGAAGGTAGACGCATGTTGTCGATACGCTGGCGGGTTGCGTGCTCAATAGAACGCAACATACGACGCTCACGGTGTGTCGCGAACAGAATAGCAACACCCTCGCGGCCGGCACGACCGGTACGGCCAATACGGTGTACGTAAGCTTCAGTGTCGTAAGGAATGTCGTAGTTAACTACGTGGCTCATACGCTCAACGTCAAGACCACGGGCAGCAACGTCAGTGGCAATCAGGATATCCAGCGAGCCCTTCTTCAGACGATCAACGACTTTCTCACGCAGCGCCTGGCTCATGTCACCGTTCAGTGCGGCAGCAGCGAAGCCACGGGCTTCCAGCTTCTCCGCCAGTTCCACAGTAGCGGTCTTGGTGCGCACGAAAATAATCATGGCATCAAAAGCTTCCACTTCCAGGATCCGGGTCAGGGCATCCAGCTTGTGGTAACCACTCACCATGCACACTTTCTGGGTGATGGTGTCTACAGTCGCAGTTTTAGACTTGATCTCAACAGTGGCCGGATCGGTCAGATGCGTGTCAGCGATCTTGCGAATCTGGCGCGGCATGGTGGCAGAGAACAGGGCAACCTGACGCTCTTTTGGCGTCTGTTCCATGATCCATTCAATGTCATCCACAAAGCCCATACGCAGCATTTCATCGGCTTCGTCCAGAACGACAGCCTTGAGGCCGTCAAGCTTCAGGCTTTCACGACGCAGGTGATCCATAACCCGGCCTGGTGTACCCACAACAACGTGTGCACCACGCTGCAGAGCACGCAGCTGACCACGCATGTCAGCACCACCGTATACAGGCAGTACGTGGAAACCTGGCATGTGACGGGCATAACGCTGGAAAGCTTCCGCCACCTGGATCGCCAGCTCGCGGGTAGGTGTCAGTACCAGAACCTGAGGCGCACACTGCTTCAGGTCAATCCGGGACAACAATGGCAGGGCAAAAGCCGCTGTTTTACCTGTACCTGTCTGAGCCAGACCCAGAAGATCACGGCCATCAAGAATATAAGGAATACTCTGAGCCTGGATGGGGGAAGGCGTTTCATAGCCTACATCCTGAACGGCCTGGATAACGGCCGGGGCAAGAGGAAGTTCAGCGAACGTAATGGTCGAACTCTCTGTAGTGTTGGCTGGATCAATAGCTGCGGTGTCGGTACTGGACATCGAGTGCTCCGTATTTAAGGCATAGGTGAGTATCAGCCATTACAGCGCAGGCGCTCTGACTCGCTGCCGGGGTTAAGCCCGGTCTTATGCTGTGAATTACCTGTTGCTGCAGACTGATCTGCCGCCTCTAGGAGCCTGACCGAGAATAGCGATCGAGCATAAAGTTCAGTAGATCGAGTCAGATTTTTCACTGGGTTTGTGCGAATAGTTGACCTATTTAAACAAATTCAGTGAGACTCTCATCCGCTTTCTATCGAAAAGTGGCCGATCTTCCTGGGCTTTAGGCCGACCTGCCTATTCTCGGTCAGGCTCCTAGGGGCGGGTCATGAGAATGTCCACGACTTCGTCGAAGAAACCTGGAAGGAATACATGCATGGCCGACACAGGCTCGGTGTTTCTATCACCAGGCCACAGGGGCTAAACGGAGTACCCGGACGTCTCGCTAGGATGCTGTTTGATCATGATTATTGACCTGGATCAAATAACACCCTGTAAAAGGCGGAGCATTCTACCGCTATTTTACTGCCGGGGATACTGTTTTCGTCCGTCAATCGACAGGGGTTTACGTCTATCGGCCTGCTGATTCGCTCTAACTGTTCGAGCCAATACTGCTGTTAAGCCCTCCTCCATTGGCTCTCTGACTGTCTATCCTTCTATAACTCTCAGTCCTAGCTTACGCTTCAGAGAATAGTATGACTGGACAAAAACTGCTGTTACTCTTGCTGTCATTCCTGCTGCTCGTGGTTACTGAAGCCGCACAGCCTGACAGCAGTGAAACAGCCAGTCTCGATATCATCGCTCTGGCGGCAGTCATGAGCCTGATGGAGACCGCCCCTCCACTGTGGCAGCAGGACTCACGCTTTGAAAACTCCATGCCACAGCCTGAAACAACCCCTTCCTACCAGGACGTTCTTGTAGCCGGGAATGGTGGCTATCCGCCTGACCGAGGACGGACATCGACAAACTACAGCTTTGCAGCCACTCCCTGGCTATTCCCGCCCAACATAACGCAAGGCCAGGACAATCGCTGGGTTCTGGTGAGCACCTGCCCCCTCCCTTCGGCACTTATCATCTGCTGCCCTATTGGAAAGCCTGCCTCCTCTGGACAACCAGTAGCGGGCAAGAAAGATTCTGACCAGGATTCTGACGACAAAAAATCGGACGGAATAGGTTCTGACACTCCCAACAAGAATAATGACGAAGAAGGTGACGACGAGAATCCAAAGCGGAAACCTGTAAATCAAGAGAGCAAACAGGGCTGTATCTGCTGTGTTTGTCGCGAAGATATCAACAGAGAGGAAGATCTCGTAGCTACCTGCTGCGGCAGTACGTTTGTTTGCAGGGATTGTGCTGAGAAATACTGCCAGACCATCAATCGATGTGCATGCGGCAGTCAATTGAAACCTGTTTATGCATGTCATCTCTGCGATAACAACAAAAGCGGTGATGAAAACAGTGCTGACAATGCACCTGTTTATAATGACTTGATCGATTTCACTCCCCACCTACAAAGCCATACGGAGGAATACCTTGGCTACAAACTGTGTCTCTGCCCTGTGGCTGCCGACGCTGTGGCCTTCGGCAACCGGAAGCTGTTGCAGGAAGAGGTTAAGAAGTATGTTCAGGTAGCCTGCCCCTTCCCACAGTGCAACGGACAGACCTTTGTCAGCTCACGTGCATTCTCTGAACATTGCGGACAAAGCCATGCATCATCAGTTTGCCCTGTTTCCGGCTGCAGTGAGACCGCCAACAGTGATCATCTGATGAACAGCCATGAGATTTGCACTTTTACATTCTGCAATAGTTCGTTTCACAGTCGGATATCAGCGGCCACTCTCAGTAGGCTGCTCTGCATGATCAAAGATTTTTCCAGTGCCATTTTCTGCACTGACTGCGATCTGAGCCCCTCAAACATACATGACATAGAAACCCCGATAGATGAAAATACATTTACTCATCATTGCTTGCATGCACATGTCAGGCTTGTTTGCCCTGTGAAGGGTTGTGGCCAGAATTATGGCGGTTTTGACCTGGATGATGCCGAATCCCATGTTCAACTAAACCACCCGCCTCTGGAACCTATAACGCCACAGGAACCTCCATCAACAACGGGGGCTACTGGCGCATGCGCTCTAGCACAATCAACAGCTGGTTCAAATGGGGCAAGCTCACAACCCTCACCGGGATCTGATTCAGAGCAGGCTGCCGAAGGGTACAGTCCAGCACAGTCACTGGCTGAAATCCTGGCCAGTGTATACTCTTCTATGGCAGTTGGTCAGAGCCTGCCCCAGTGTGAATTCTGTGGCTATATCTTAATTGGTACAGACGATGAACTCGCTGAACATGCTCAGAACTGCAATTGCCTGCATTAATAACCAGTTCACCTGTTAACCAAACTGCGAAGGAATCTTACCGGTGATATTGGCGTAGAACGCCTGAATCTCCCTGAGGTCCTCTTCATAGTTACCGGTGGGCGTGAACATCGGGCCAAAGCCTCCCACTTTACGTTTGAAGTCCAGGAAGGCCATGGCGATAGGCACGCCGGCACCGTTGGCGACATGGTAAAAGCCGCTTTTCCACTGCCTTACCTTGCCCCTGGTGCCTTCCGGCGGGATCGCCACAAACAGCTCGCTGCAGGCTTCGAAACGATCAACGACCTGCTGCACCAGCCCGGTCTTTTTACTGCGATCTACCGGGATACCTCCCAGCCACCTCATGACCGGCCCGGCCGGACCTTTGAACAGGCTGTTCTTGCCCATCCAGGACACCTTGATCCGGAAAGAGAATGCCATCAGCAACATAAAAACAAAGTCCCAGTTGCTGGTGTGGGGAGCAGCAATCACTACGCACTTCGGTACATTGGGCAGCCGCCCTTCTTTTTTCCAGCCGGCGAGCTTCAAACAGATGTCTGACAAAATACGGCAGAAGCTGTTGACTACAGGTGTATCAAAAATGGTACGGGCCATGGGTAGAGAGTAACCGAATGGAGAAAAGCTGACGGATTATACTACCCCTGCAGCGAACGGATACCCCCGGCAACTACGTCCGTACTATATGAAAAGACCGGACAAAGTGCAGCTTGTCGATACGACAGTGAAAACAGTGAATGTTCTCGTAGTTCATGTTGTGCAGGGCCAGCTCGTTCAACAGGTCTTTCAGGTGCACCTTGATGCCTTCCTTGATGGTGATGACATCCCGGGAAAAGCTCATGCCATCAAGGTCGCCATATTTCCGCACATCCGCAGTCAGGCTGTAATTGGTGACCTTCTCGCCGCGTTTTTTGACCTCCTCGTAGCCCTCGATCATTTCGCCCTGGGCAAAACGCAGGCCGTGCATGCCAATGGCTGGGGTATCGTGCTTGGAATGAAAGGTCACCTGTTCCGTCAGCAGAACGAATTCCCCGCTGCCCTTGCGGATAATGTCTCTTTTCGGGGTGTAGCCGCCGTGGCAGAGGACGACAGCCTCGCGACCGCTCCCCTGACGTATGACTTCGATATGTTCAAGAGTTTCTTTGGTAGCCATGACTGCCCCCTGCCGTTCGCCTGTTCACCGGAAACAGTGTAGTGAAACTTTTCAAAGATGAAGCCGTCTGTTGTTCTAAACGCACCATTACGTAATCCGCTCATAGACAATGTCTGGCCACCTTAATATTCTGTCCTTTCCTATTCACCTGACTATTAAAAAGGAGGAACAACAGCTTATGTGTGAATTAAATTTCGCGCACTTCTTTGGTTATGCGCACTGCTCAAGCTTTACCGGTATCGTGCTGCGATAACCTCTGCTTGAGCGAAGTAGTTAACATCTAGACCAGATTTTCTTCTCTCTGGCTTACCCGGTTATCGTCAGCAATGTATGACGATAGGCTCTCTTGTATCTGCAAAAAAGCATCTGCGAAAAAAGCATCTGCAGAAAGAGTGCCTGTAAAACTTGAGTAAGCAATGAGCACTTTACTGTCTGCACAATCTGTCTGTTACGAGCTGACTTCGGGCCCTCTGCTTGAAGGGATTTCCTTCACCCTGAGAAAAGGTGACCGAATTGGCCTGATTGGCCACAATGGCTGTGGCAAAAGCACCCTTCTTAAACTGTTGAGTGGCGACCTCAACCCCCACTCTGGCTCTATCACCCAATCCAGCCAATGCCTGATGGAACGGGTTGAACAACATCTCCCAAAATCGCTTGAGCTGCTTTCCATGTTCGATGCGGTAGCAGCGCAGCTGCCCGAAAGCCTGCGTATTGCCGAAAGCTGGCGCATAGAGCTGCTGCTGGCAGAAATGGGCTTTGACGAAAGCGACTGGGAACTCACCGCCGGAACACTGAGCGGCGGACAACACACCCGCCTGCTGCTGGCCCGGGCATTAATAAAGCAGCCGAACCTTTTATTGCTGGACGAACCCAGCAACCACCTGGACCTCCCTACCCTGCTATGGCTGGAAAACTTTCTGAAACACTGGAATGGCAGCTTTGTGCTGGTGTCCCACGACCAGAGGCTTCTGGACAATGTCACCAACTGTACCTGGATTATGCGGGATAAAACCCTGCAGTTTTTCCGTCTACCCTGCTCCCAGGCCCGGCAGGCCCTGGTAGAGAAAGATGAAGCCGATGAACTTCGTCATCAGTCCGAGCAAAAGGAAATTGACCGGGTTGAAAAGAGCGCCAAGCGGCTGGCAGTGTGGGGACAGGTCTACGACAACGAGGATCTTTCCCGAAAAGCAAAAAACATGGAAAAGCGGGCAGAGCGCCTTCGGGATGAACAGACAGAGTTAACCGCTGGATCACCCTGGCGGCTGAGCCTGAAAGGTGAGGCACTGCCTGCCAATAAACTGGTCAGCCTTACAGACCTTGATGTACGACCTGCGTCCGCCGCACCTGCACTGTTTCATATTCTGGATAAACAGTTGAAAAGCGGCGACAGAGTGGCTGTTGTTGGTCGCAATGGCTGCGGCAAATCTTCTTTGCTGGGGATGTTGTGGTCGACGTATCAAACATCTGATGAATACGGCGGAGGCAATGAAACAATCAACTTTCATCCCCGCTGTCGCCTGGGTTATTACGATCAGAGCCTGCAGCAGCTCAAAGACAACGACAGTCTGTTGGATGCCCTGCGGAATTTTGCGTCTCTGCCGGATGAACAACGAAAAATGGCATTGATCAGTGCCGGTTTTCCTTACCTACGGCACACCCAGAAGGTCAAGGAACTCAGTGGTGGCGAGCGCTCCCGACTGCTATTTATTGGCCTGACCCTGGCCAACTATCACCTGTTATTTCTGGATGAACCCACCAACCACCTCGACCTTGAAGGCAAAGAAGAGCTGACTGAAACCCTGGGCCAGTTTGCTGGTGGCTTTGTGCTGGTCAGTCATGATCGTGATCTTATCGAAAAAAGCTGTAACCGATACTGGCTTGTAGACGACGATCGTCTTGAGGAATGGCTTGACCTTGAGCAGCTGTATGTAGCGATGGGTGCTGAGCAGAAAGAACCATCACAACAGAATGGTACCGTTCAGAGCCCAGGGGTTACAGACGCCCTGGAGACACCGGAAACAGCTGATGACGACAAGCTCTTTGAACAGCTGATTGATCTTGAAGCCCGTCTGGAAGCAGATCTTGGACGAAAACCAAGACACCAGAAACCTAAGATGCAGCAGCAGTGGCGGGAAACCATCGCCCAAATCAGCACCCAGCTGGGACTGGAGTAAATACCATGAAGAATGATGGCATCAAGAAATTGATAGAGAGATAAAGCAGTATGATGATTTTTGAAGTAAACAAAGACGAATACCCTGAGATCGTTGAAGTATGGGAAGCCTCTGTAAGGGCCACCCACAACTTTCTTACAGAAAACGACATCCAGTTTTTCAAGCCGCTGATCCTTAACGACTTCCTGGCGGCAGTAAACCTGCGCTGTGTAAAAAACGACAACGGAACAATTCTGGGCTTCCTCGGTGTGGCGGAGGACAACATTGAGATGTTATTTCTTGACCCACAGAGCCGTGGCAAAGGTATTGGCCGCTTATTGGCTCAATATGCCATTGAGCAGATGGACGCAAAGAAGGTTGATGTGAACGAACAGAACCCGGACGCTGTTGGTTTTTATCAACACATGGGCTTTGAAGTGACCAGTCGCTCACCGCTGGACGGCATGGGTAAACCCTTCCCGATTCTGCATATGGCGCTGACTGATTAATGATTTGTGCAGGAAGGGCACCGACGCCCCTCCTGCACATTAACTGCCTTGTTTGCCAAAATGTCTAAGGAAGGTGTGAACTAAGGGACGCCGTATTTCAAAACATACCAGCAATAAATGCTTGTTTAGGTTGGGTCGAACGGAGTGAGCCCTAACAATTCAATCCATTATTGAGCATTAGGGGGTGTTGGGGCTCGCATACGCTCGACCCAACCTACGAGGGTACGGCAGTAGCATAGGTATATGCTTGATAACCGAGACCCTCATTCATACCCCCTGACAGCTTCAGTCAGTTGTCGTTATTTCTTCATTGCCTTGCAGATGCCCAGCATGGCACCGCCCCAGGTGACACCAAAACCAAATACCATCATCAGAATTGCGCCGGTTGTCATATCAGGCCTCCGCAGCAGCAGTAGCAGTAGTTGGAAAAGAAGATTTACTGGTTATCAGCAGGGAAATGATTAGCATCACCACCAGCAGCCCCCAGCCAAACAGCAACTGGTCAACAGTGGCGTAACCGCCGTAAGGTTCACTGACTGCGGCCACCAGGTTGCTGCCTACGATCACCAGCAACATGGCCAGGCTCAGGTAGCGGACACAGAAATCCCACCAGCTGCCAATGGTAAACTCGGAGACTGCATTAATGTGGCTTTTCAGCTCAGGCAACTTGCGCAGTACCCAGCCCACCAGCACCAGCTCAACCACACAGCTACTCAACAGGGCGACGTTATTGATGTAGTAATCCACCAGATCAAGCAGTAACAGACCACCATTGGTGGTAAAGGCCAGCGATAACAGCGCACCGCCACCACACATGACAGATGCCGTTTTCTTGCGGCTCCAACCCAGCTTGTCCATGGCGGAAGAAACAATGGCTTCAACAATCGAGATATGGGAGCTGAGGCCAGCCACGACCAGAGCGGCAAAGAACATTGGACCGAGCAACCAGGGCATCGGCAGCAGGTTAATGGCTGTCGGGATGGTGACAAACGCCAGGCCAACCCCGGAACTTACCACCTCTGTCAATGCAACGCCCTGCTGTGCCGCCATATAGCCCAGGACAGCAAAGATCATGACACCTGCCAGCAGCGAGAAACCGCAGTTGATGAACACTGTCATGAAGGCGTTGTTATTGATGTCGGATTTTTCCGGCAGGTAGCTGGAGTACGCCAACATGATCGCGAAGCCGACACTCAGGGTAAAGAAGATCTGGCCATAAGCTGCTGACCAGACTTTCGGGTTGGTCAGTGCGCTGAAGTCCGGTTTGAACATCCAGTTCAATCCTTCTGCCGCACCAGGCAGGAGGAGAACCCGGACAGTCAGGACAACCACCATGATAAACAACAGTGGCATCATGATTTTGCCGAGACGCTCAATACCACCACGGACACCGGTGAAAGTGGCAAAGAAGGTTATGCACCAGGCCAGCAGCACCGGCAGCACTATGTGCAGCTGCAGTGAACCCAGTGAAGATGGGCTGTTGTCGCCCAGTTTCAGGTACTCACCAAAGAAGAAAGCGTTGGCGTCAGCTCCCCAGCTCTGGGAAAAGGAGAAGCCAAAATAGGAAATACCCCAGCCGATGATGGCCACGTAGTAGCAGGCAATCACTGCCGCAATCATGACTTGAAACCAGCCCAGGACTTCAGTACGGGGCGACAGTTTTGAAAAGACTTTTGGCGCCGAACCACGCAATTTGTGCCCCAGGCCAAACTCCATGATCATAAAAGGAATACCGGCCGACAGCATGGCAAAGAAATAGGGGATCAGAAACGCCCCGCCGCCATTTTCATAGGCCATGTAAGGAAAGCGCCAGATGTTGCCCAGACCAATGGCCGAACCAACAGCAGCAAGAATAAACCCGGTGCGCGATGCCCACTGTTCCCGTTTCATAAAAAAACTCCGAAACTGCACGAGAATGAGTGATGTTGTGATTAGCGTCGCTGACTGTTTTGTAGGATTTTTGACCCGGCCGACAGGGGTAATTGCCGGGCACGGGATGCGACTGTGCGCAGCCGGATATGCTGCAATAACATATATAACAGAACCTGCGACAAATCATTGATGACCCAGATCAATCTTTCTTAACAGCGGACTGTTTTTATGACTAAACAGGACGCTGGTACTCCCGCTCTAAGTCTATTCCAGCAATCAGCCACGCTCTATCTATACTTGCCCTACCAGCTCTATGGGTGGCTCTGTTCGACATCTGGTCTCGTTCAGAAAACACTCAAGAACAGTGTTTTGATGACTGGAAAGCAACTATAAGGCAACTATAAAGCAACTATGCGAGTTCTCCATGAGCCCCGGCAAGGCAAGTACTTCGCTCTGCGTACCGCCTGCATTCTGGCTGCCAGTTTTTCCACATTGGCTACAGCCGACATAACTACCCCACTGCAGCTCCTGATGGTACCTCAAGGACAAAAACTGAAGTATTGGCAGGAACTGGAGAGATTTTTGGGAGATATCCCATCTATTGACCATTCCACCCTGAAGCCCGGCCACGGCAAACTGGAGCTGCCTTTTTACCAGGAACCCGTTGCCGCCTTTCCTCTTTTCGAAGATTTCATAAATTCGAACAATACAGATCTGATCGAGCAGCTAAGACAGAAGGCCCCCAATCTGGCGCAATTTTTGTCAGACGTCAGACATGAGGACAGTGACCAGTGGATCACTAAGTTTCTGACTCTGCTTCATAGTCATGAGGGACTGCTGGGAGCCATTGAATCATTTCAGGGTGTTGCCAGTCACCAGGCAGGTACAGAGGTTGAAACAAGTCATCTCACCTGGAGCTTTCTTCACTGGCTGGCTTTAGAGATGGGGCCCAGCCTTGACGGACTGCTACAGGAAATAACGAACCCAAATGACCTGCTGGAAAAACTGTACAAACTCCATAAAAAGCTGTCCTCAAGAATGCTATCTGCCACCGCAGAGGCATTGCAGACTCACCCTGAAGCCCTGATGTCGCTCTTTAACGACAATGATGCGCTGGTCTGGCTACAGGATCTGAACAATGCCTTGAATTTTAATCAAAACGAACTGGTGCAACAGATTATTGCTGCCACGACAATTCTCCAGCAAGCGCCACGCGGCCTGAACAGGCAACAGTTTTTGTTCCTGATACTACTGAACATGCTGGACTTCAGACAGCCACCATTCACCGCGGAACAGTATCCGCTTCCGGACAATTACCCCAATACCCAGCAGGTGTTACAGCAATTCGCCGTGCAATTCTTAGGAGACAGCATCAGTCTGAATCCTACTACAGCCCAACTGATGATCGTTTTGCTTCTGCAGCCGGGATTGCTGGGGCTGTTGCAGGGGACATCAATCAACACCAGTTTTGCCAGTACAGAGAATACTCTGTTACAGCTTGAGATTTTTTTGGCAACTGTGCCGCAGGCAAATGCCTTGCTTTCGTTCCTGTTAGAAAACCCGAAATTATTAGGTCGAACCCTTCTGGCAGCTGGCAGTGGCTCAAATGCTCAGGTTATGTTGACTTTGCTGCATACTGCTATAGACAGCCCTGAAAACTTCTCAGATCTTCTTGACCTTTTTGCACCGCCGGAACAGCCGACAACCGCTGACATTGAACCTGCAACCCATCCGGAGCCATTTACAGCTGAAAACCAGGCCTCTGGCACCGAACTGGTGACAGGATTCCAGCAGAATACCCAGACTCAGCCTGCGCCCTCAGTACTTGATGACGCCCTCAAAATTCTGAAGAGTCAGAACAAGGAGGAGAACGACCTTCTTGTCATTACACCTCAGGCACTACCCCTTATCTGTCAACTGCTCGCCTGTCAGAGAATGAGTGCAGAACAGTTGTCGACCATTCTGTATATGGCTGCTGGCATCATTGCCGAAATGAAGAACTTCAATAAAAGGAAGTTCATGTTGTTGCTGCTGGCACGCATTGTGGATAGCGGTCTGTCGCCCTTCACACCGTCAGAGTTAGAAAAGATCAGAACTTCGCTGGCCAATATTGTCAGAATACTGATGGATATGCTGGCATCTGAGTTCGACCTTGATCAAGTTGTGCTGCAGGGTGCTGCAGAAGGCCTTGTGATAATCATACAGCAATTCCAGAACGCTCTTCTCCCCATAGCCGAAAACTCTGAAACAGTTGGGAACAGCCCCGCCATGTACCTGCTACCTCATTTAGAGAGTTTCCAAACTCCTGATGAAGCTGCACATATTATTAGCCTGCTAATGAGCAATCCAAATTTGATCGCTCTGCTGAACCAGTTTGCCTTTGAGCAAAATGTTGCCTTGCCCGGCCTGATAGAACAGCTGATTCAGATACCAGCCCCGGTCATCGCCAACCTTTCCGTTTGGCAGATTCAGCTGCTTATCATGGCTCTGACGGTGCAGCCTGTGCCTTCACTAGAGCGTATCACCGAAACACCCAACCCAACCTTGCTAGAAGTTATCACCCATTCGTTGCAAACCATTCCTCTTGTGACGGGCAGCGCCGTAGAGTTACTCACCTTGCAATTGCAAGTCGAAATTGACAATGTTTGGTCTATTAAAGACAAGGAAAAAATGACTAAAATTCTTAAAAAACTGCTTAGAAAACAGTTCTCCGAGTAGCCACCCAGGACTCTGCAGCGATTTTCATAGTTTGTGGCCAGCAGCACTCTTCTGAAACTGTTACATGCCGTGCAAAACCATGCCGCAACCTCTCAGCTGACGACCATCCAGCAATAGAGTAACTTTCACATCAAACAGGTCACCGGCCATATCATCCCAACACGATGTATTTTCTATGGTCACTGTCATATCACGACTTCCGTCGTTCACCTGGAAAACTCTCACCCCGGGTTTCAGTTTTTTTCTACGAGGGGTTGGCACCCTGAAATTCACCGTACCGTAGTCACCGCTGTAAACCATATCTCCCCTGAAACTCATCTCCAGCTTCCAGCCGGGTTCATTGCCCATGGCTACGATGTCGGCACCGCGGTAGCGGGCGCCTTCCCAGATGCTTTTACGGCTATGCTGCTGACATTCATACTGTCGCGAATTCCTGGTGAGTGTCGCCTGACCACCCTCGACCCTGAATATTGTCAGACCGTCTGAATAGATTTGCCCGTCAGATTGTTCTTCACGCAGCACCTGCAAGGAACCATCAGGAAGAAAGAGCCTGACACTCTCTTCTTCGATGTGTGCGGATAAACCGTAGCCCCTGTCACAATGAAACACCGCACCATAGCCTGCTCCTTTTTCCTGCGACAAAGGTTTTCGTGGTTGTTCTGAAGTCGTGGCACAGCCTGCAAGGGAGATTACGAAAACCGATAGCAGAGTGTGTTTTTTAACCAGGGTATTCATAGATGACTCCACAGAAAGATCGTAAAATGACTAACCCATTATCAGCATTGGTATAACCAATGACCAAATGATAAAATCCAGCTTATTTTCGTCATCTTTAAAAGAATTGTCATGCTCCAACAAGCCCTGACCGAGCCCAAGAGGCTCTACCAGAAAATTGGCACCACCATCAGGGAAATGATTGCATCCCTAACTCCCGCTTAACTTTGAAGCAGTGAGCGAACAGGCTGTACTTTTGATAGCAGAGTACAG
>JBPCXN010000168.1:0-3091 GCA_051008495.1 Endozoicomonas sp.
GCGGCCCTTTTCCGGGGAATACGCCATTTTTGACCGGGACGGCTCTTATCACTGCCTCTGCTGTGACCAGCTGTTGTTTGATTCCGGTACCAAGTTTGACGCCGGTTGTGGCTGGCCAAGCTTCTGGGAAACGGTGGATAAAGATGCAGTGGTTTACCTTGAGGACAACAGTCACGGCATGCAGCGCATAGAAATTCGCTGTGCCAGCTGCGATGCCCACCTTGGGCATATTTTTCCCGATGGCCCAGAGCCTACCGGGCAGAGGTACTGTATGAATTCCGTGGCTTTGCGATTCTCCCCGGAGTCAGGTAAACAGGAATGAATATCCGTAGGTCGGATTAACCTCAGGCGTTATCCGAGCTTCATTTCTTTCGGGGAACGGACAGCGGACAGCGGACTACGACTCTTTCGGGGTGCGGACAGCGGCAAGCGGACGACGACAAAAAATTCTCACGCCACCGTCTCAAGCCAGCGGCTCAGGGTTTTCTTCAGTACGTCTTTGTTAAACGGCTTGGCGATATGATCGTTCATACCGGCCTCAACGCAGTTCTGCCGGTGTTCATTCAGGGCGTTGGCGGTCAGGGCAATAATGGGCAGATCCCGGCCAGTTTCGCTGTTGCGCAGGGCACGGGTGGCGGCAAAGCCATCCATGACCGGCATGTTGCAGTCCATCAGCACCAGGTCGTAATGCTGGCTGTTGCAGGCACCCAGGCATTCTTCGCCATTCTGGACCAGGTCGACTTGATAGCCCAGCTGCTCTAGCATCTCCTCCGCGACCATCCGGTTGATGGCGCTGTCTTCAACCACCAGTATCCGGAAAGTATTTACGGGCGCTGAAAGCTCCTGGCTGGGTATAACCGGGGGCTGAGCCTGGGTTTTGATGCCGAGACTGGCTTGTAATGTATCGGACAGCTGATCCCGTGTCAGGGGAAGTGGTAGCCAGGCCAGATTCTCCGGCCTGTTTTCTGGTTGCTGATAAGATGCCACTACGACAGCCAGCGAAGCGTTAAGCACTGCGGCGCGGTGTGCCAGTTCGATGTTGTCGGTCAGCAACAGGTCTGACTGGACGTCCTGCAACAGCCTTCCGTGGTCGTTTGATTCAGGAACCTGGCATTGGCCATGCCAATGACTGAGCTGTCTTACAAAGGTACCCTGAAGAGGTTCTTCGCAATACACCTGGATCAAATGGTTCTGCAGCCAGTCCTCGCTGGAGGCAACGGCATGGCTGCTGAATGGCAGCCCCACAGTAAAAGTACTGCCTTCCTCTGGCTCAGAAACGACTGACAGCTTTCCGCCCATGGCATTGACAATAGACTGGGTCAGGGGCAGGCCAATGCCTGAGCCGCCAAATTTACGACTGGTGTCACTGCTGGCCTGCCCGAAGGGTTTGAAGATTTCCGTCAGGGCCGCTGCCGGAATACCAATACCAGTGTCGCTTATGCTCAGGGTTACCAGCAGGCCGTTATCCGGTTGCCCCTGGCATTTCAGGCTGACCCTGATCTGACCTTCATGGGTAAACTTGACAGCATTACTGAGCAGGTTGCTGATGATCTGGTGGAAACGGGTAGGGTCGCCAATCACCTCCTCGGGCAGTTTCGGGTCAATATCACAGTAGATGGGCACGCCTTTTGTGTAACTGCCCTGGCTGATCAGGGTGACCAGCTGCTCCGTGGTGCCTCTCAGGTCAAAGGGTATGGCTTCCAGTTGCATTTTGCCGGATTCGAGCTTGGACAGGTCCAGGATGTCGTTCAGCAGTCGTATAAGGTGTACTCCGGAATCCCTGGCTATACCCAGTCGCTTTCTCTGCAGTTCCGGCAGGTCATCTCCCAGGGCGATTTCCAGCATGCCCAGCAGAGCGTTGACCGGGGTGCGTATCTCGTGGCTGAGGCTGGACAGTTGAGCTGTACGGTGAGAAGCGGTGGCGATGGCTTCCCGGCGTGACTGCTCCAGCTCCTGGTTGGTCTGCGCCAGGATCTCGTTACTCTTCCTGATTTCATGGGTCCGGCGGGCAATAATGGACTCCAGCGCGGTAAGATGTTCCCGCAGCTGCTGTTCAGCAAGCTGGCGATGATGCAGGTGGTGACTGATATTGTCCAGGTAGTGATTGATGGTACGGGCCAGCAGGCCTATTTCATCCTTTTCATGCCCTCTGGGCTCGGGTATGCGCAGGTCATCATGTTCGCCCGGTGATTCAACGATCCGGTCTGTGAGCCTCAGCAAAGGCTTGGTCAGCATCAGGTAGGAAACCGTGAGCAGTACCAGGGACAGCAGCATGGTGCGGATCAGGCCGGTCACCATGGTGATCAGGGCCCGGTCCAGAAACTGCACGCCCATGGGGCGGGTATCCGCCACTATCTTCAGCCAGCCAAGTTTTTCCTCGGGGTCGTAGGGCACTTTCAGTTCACGGATATAGATTCTGCTGGCGCCAAACAGCATGTCGGTAAATGAACGTGTCCTGTCGTTATTTGCCGGTTTGTCGACCATGGCCAGGGGCATGCCGGACGGCTCAAGGATTTCCGCCTGGATGATGGTGGGCGACTCGATCAGGCCCAGTACCAGTTCACTGGCCAGCTCCCGGTCAATGTTATAGGCGATCCGGGCGGCTGGCGTCCGGGTGATGGCGATCAGGGTTTCTATGCTTTCGTCGATCTGGCGATCCTGGGCCTGATAGTCGGAATAGACCTGAAACAGGCTCAGGAACAGGCTCAGAAGGAAAGCGATGATAACGGTGTTGCGAGCCTGCTTATAAGACAGCCTGTCCCTGAAACGAATGGGCATGAACGGGGTTTCTTCGATTTGTTCTTCTGTAACGGGTTTGTACCGTTAATGGGCGTCAAACGCAACAACCTGGCTGCTAGTACATGGTTTCAATGGATTTGACGCGTTCAGCCTGAGCGAGAGTTTCCGTGGCAAGGCGCAAGTGTGCGGGAATACTGGACGTCTTTCAAACACTTGGAACGCTGACACGGAAGCTCTCGCTCTGGCCCGAAGGGTGGTTCATAAAGCGGCCATCTGACAGCGTTAGACTTGATTGACGTAGAATAACTATGCCTGCACAAGTCTGCCTTGCATATGGCCGCTTTATGAACCA
>JBPCXN010000169.1:0-15533 GCA_051008495.1 Endozoicomonas sp.
CACTCAGCGTGCCGCCCGCACTGGCGTCGCCGGTCACGCCATCGCCCGCTTCCCGAACGCTGGTGTCTTCGCTCGTCGACGCGGTGATCGTCGCCGCATCGTTGCTGCCGGTGATGGTGACCGTCAGGGTTTCGGTCACACCGGTGTCGCTGGTGAAGGTGATGGTGTCGGTCAGGGTGACGCCATCGTCCAGCGCCTGCACCGCGGCCAGGCCGTGATTCAGGGTGTAGGTCCAGTTGCCACTGCCATCGACCGTCACCGTGCCGTAGGTCGCGGTGCTCGTGGCCAGCGTGCCTTCGCCGCTATCCACGTCGGTCACACTCACCGTGCCGTTCGCGGTGTTGTTGCCCGCATCGTCTTCGGTCACCGCGGTATCCGCCGCCGTCACCGTGACGCTCGTCGGATCCTCCGCGCCGGTGATCGTCACCACGATGTCGTGATCGGTGCCGTCCGTGGACTTCACCGTAAAGGTTTCTACCTTGGTTTCATCCTTGGCCAGGTACTGGACGTCGGCGTTCTCGACGTTATAGGTCCACACGCCCGCACTGGTGATGCTCAGGCTGCCCAGCGCACCCGCACTGGCGGTGATGCCCGTGGTCTGGAAGCTCGCTTCGCCGGTATCGGCATCGCTGATGGTCAGCGTGCCGGTGTCGCTCAGGGTCGGATCACCCGCCTTTTCGGTCACCCTGCCTGCCGCATCGCCACCGAAAACTGGAGCATCATTAATGTTTGCTATTGGAGTTGAAGGGCTGGATATCGGGCCTTCATCAAACCCTGGGCTATCGTTATAACTGACAGAAACCCGAACCTGAAAACCTACATCACTGTCGCCTAAGGCATAAGTGGATCCTGTCGCATTGCTGATGTCTCGCCAAACACCGTTTTCAAGTCTTTGCCACTGGTAGCTGATGTCATTGGGATGAAGAGGCAACCCATCAGAGTCTGTGACTATTGCGACCAGAGTCTGATCTTCTTCTGCAATACCCCTGATGGATACATTACCTGGAGAATTATTAGCCTTGACTGTAAAGTCATAAGGCTGCGCATCACCTGCGTTTCCAGAAATATCTGTAGTAATGGCAGTCAGTACATAGTCACCGTCAGGTAGAGTGACATCGCTGTAATCCAGGGACCAATTGCCATTGGCATTCGCAGTAACCACGCCAATGGCATTGCCATCGAGGAAAACTTCAACTGAGCTTCCCGGTTCAGCATTACCATTGAAGATCAGCTGATTGTCGCGGGTAACTCCGTCGGAGTTTGAATTGCCGGTATCATCGCTGATGCTGTCGATAGAAACGGATGTGGTTGTATCAACTGTAAAGTCGTAAACAGTCGAACTGGAAGTATTACCAGCGCTGTCTGTGGTCGTAGCTGTTAGCTGATAAGCTTTATCAGGTAAAGCCGTATTAGAGTAATCCAGGCTCCAACTACCACCGGCATCAGCAACAACAGTCCCTATGGAATTGCCATCAAGAAAAACTTCAACTGAGCTTCCCGGCTCAGCATTACCATTGAAGATCAGCTGATTGTCGCGGGTAATACCGTCAGAGTTTAAACTGCCTGTGTCTTCACCGATATCCGTGATAGAAACAGACGAACTTGTATCTACTGTGAACTCGTACGCACTGGAGCCGGTGCTGTTGCCTGCAGCGTCAGTAGCATTAGCTGTTAACTGGTAATCGTTATCAGGTAATGTTGTGCCTGTGTAATCCAGGCTCCAGTTACCAGCTGCATCTGCTGTGACGATGCCTATGGCGTTCCCATCCAGGAATACTTCTACTGTATTTCCTGGTTCTGCTGAACCGGTAAAGATCAGCTGATTATTATTGGTGATGCCATCACTGTCAGAACGACCAGTGTCCTGCTCTGAGCTGATAGGGTTTACGCCTACCGATGTGGGAGCAGTCAGATCAATAACCAGCTCCACACTGGACTGATCCGAAGCCTGATTGCCAGCAATGTCCGTTATCGTGACAGTGACTTCATAGCGCCCTTCCGGCAAGGGACTTGAGGATGGGATCTGGAGTGTCCAGGTATTATTGGCCGGGCTGTAAACTACCCCATTTTCCTGGGCGTAGATAACACCGTTAACAGACACGGTCAGTGTGTCACCTTGCGCAAGATCGGCCGTACCACTGAGTAACGGTGCAATGTCGTTGGTTATCAAGCTATCTACTGTAGGGGCTGCTGGAAAGCCTCCATCAACAGTATCAACAACATCCTCATCGTCTTCAGTGAATGACTCAGAAACACCCTGAGTCTCAAAGCCTGCCTGGGGGTTACCACGGACTCCGGTCAAACCTGTGTAAAAGCGACTGCTTTGCCCGGTAGAGTCAGGCAGCTCTGTCACCTCAGCCTGTGATTCTGATCCAGAGCCAATAGCGTCTGAGCCACTCTCTTCCCTGCCCGCTGCCGGAGGGCCGAAAGGATTAGGGTTAAAAGCATCTGCTTCACTCAGGAGGCTCTCAAGCTGGCTGGCATCGAGACCTATCGCTTCCAGATCCGTGGTATCGAAATAGGTGACTATCCGATGATACTCACCACTTTCAAAACCAACTTCCCGGCCATCGAAGAAAGAGATATGAACGACACCACTCTGCTCTATATAGAGAGTGTCTGAAATAAATACATCGTCGTTTAAAAGCAGTTCGCGGCGCTCACCCTTGGCATTCACCGCATAGGCTTTTCCGGAGATGAATATTACACGACCAATAACTTCTACTGCATCCATGTATGACTCCCCTTCCCTTGTCCGGGCAGTACTTGCCCGACGGCCATACTGACTTAATAGTTGTTATGTTTTATCTCTCTGAAAATGCCAATTGTTTGGCACGCAGAAGCGGCTTCAGAAAGTACGCCAGCAAAGTTTTCTTGCCAGTCAATATATCGACTGTGGCCACCATACCGGCGATCACAGGCTTACTGTCTTCGTCTGACCCTATGTAGTTTTGCCGGGTTTTGACGTTGGCCAGATAGAAACTGTCACCATTCTCATCCGTAATGGTATCTGCACTGATGTGTGTCAACTCACCTTCCAGACCACCGTAAATTGTAAAGTCATAGGCACTGAATCGCACTACCGCTTTTTGTCCTGGGTGCAGGAAGGCAATATCTTCCGGACGGATTCTGGTTTCTACCTGCAAAGTATCATCCAGAGGCACGATTTCCATCATGTTCATACCTGGCTGAACAACACCCCCTTCCGTGTTGACCAGGATTTGCTTAACAATCCCTTTCAGGGGCGCGCGGACATTGGTTCTTTCAACCTGGTCGGAAAGCGCAGTATCTTTGGCTTCAGCTTCATGCAGTTTGGCCAGGGTTTCATTGAGCTGTATTCTGGCCTCATTACTGGTAACCAGCGTCACTTCACGTATTTTTTCCTGGATTTCCAGTTTTTCGGCCTGAAGCCGCCCGAGGCTTTCCTGGATAACATTCCTCTCTCCACGGGCATCTCCCACTTCACGCCTCAGCCGCAATAACTCAACTTTGGATACAGCTCCTTCGCTGGCATAAGTGCGCGACAGTTGCAGCTCTTCTTCTAATAACGAAAGTCTTTCAGACAGTAGATTACGTCTCGCCTTCAGTTCACTGCTTTCACTTTGTTTCTGCTGAAGCTGCTGTTCCAGCCCAGCGACACGGCTATTGATTTCACGGATTCTGCTGTGAAACAGCGCCATTTCCTGACTGGCAAGCTCTGGCACAGCCTCAAGCAGTTCCTGCGGCATTTCAGGAGTCGCTCCGGAAATTTCCGCTTCCAGGCGCGCCTTTCTCGCCAGCAGTGCATATCGTCCGGCTCTCTGCCCATCCAGGGTTGATGAAAAACGAGTGTCGTCCATCGTCATCAGCACCTGCCCTTGCTCTACCTGATCGCCTTCTTCCACCAGAATATCAGAGACAATGCCTCCTTCAAGGTTCTGCACAGCCTGAACACGGCTGGAAGGTATCACCTTGCCCATACCCCGTGTGACTTCATCTATTTCAGAAACCGATGCCCAGACAATGAACGACATTAACGTTATGATGGCTAGAATCTGTAACAGCTTCCCGCGCGCTGGCAGGGTTTTATAGAGGTTTTCTGCAGCAGCCTGGGTTCTGATCATGATACAGCAACCCTTCTTCCAGCCTGCCCGGCCTGGCTTTTATTGAGGATACTGGCTGCATTACCAGAGGCTGCCAGTCGGCCATTGTCTAATACCACTATACGATCAAGGCCTTCCAGCAGTTTCATCTTGTGCGTGACAATAATGACTGTTTTGCCCTTCAGGGACTGAAGCATATTGCCGAACAGTGTTTCCGCCTGGCTGTCCATGGCACTGGTAGGCTCATCCAGTATCAAAATATCCGGCTGGTTAAGCAATGCTCTGGCCAGGCCTGCGCAATGGGCCTGCCCACCGGATAGATTACGGCCATTTTCCCCGACTGGCGTATCAAGGCCCAGCTGCCCTTTACGGATCATAGGCTCCAAACCAGATCGAATGACAGCATCCAATAGTTGCTGCTCATCTACTGACGTCTGGCCCAGTGTGATGTTATCGCGCAATGTTCCACTAATCAGTTCCACTCTCTGTGGTACATAGCTGAGTTTCCTGCGCACGAAGGAAGGATCAATCTGTCGCAGATCCATACCATCCAGGCTGATATGGCCGGAGCTGGGCTCGCGTAACCCGGCCAGCAGTTGCAGAAGCGTACTTTTCCCAGCCCCCATAGCGCCGATAACAGCCACTTTCTCACCGGGGTGGATCTCAAGAGACAGGTCATGAAGAAGCGGAGGGGCCTCCGGATAGGCAAAAGACAGGTTGTCTACGACATAATGACCATTAAGTACTTCGGGCTGCAGGAAGCGACGCCCAAGAGGGCGCTCCTGGGGAAGCGACATGATCTCGTCAGCGTATTCAAGGGACTGGCGGGTCTTCTGATATTGGTTCAGTAAGCCGATGACCTGGGCGATGGGCGCCGAGCAGCGCCCTGAAAGCATGGTCATGGCAATCAGCCCGCCCATGGACAATTCGCCCACACCAATTTTGTAGACCCCTGCGGCCACCAGTAATACCGTGTTCAGCTGCAACAGGGCTGTTGCGGTTTGCGAGGACGCTGTCTGCAGGTAACGTATTCGAAGAGTGTTATCAGCCAGGTAGCGGTTGAATTTTTCCCAGCGGGATTGGGTCTGGCTTTCAGAACCACTGGTTTTCAGTGCCACCAGCGACTGCAGGGAATCGAGCAGAAAAGACTGACGCTCGCCACCGGTCTGCTGCTGGACTTCGATCGCCCGCTGAAGTGGCCGGTTAATCACCCATGCCACCAGCAGTGACAAAGCCATGCAGGTCAATGGCACCAGCACCAGATACCCGCCCACCCAGGCAATCAGTCCCAGGAAAAGGAAAATGAATGGCAGGTCGACAAAAGCCAGAACAGTGGAAGAGGTAATGAAAGTGCGTACATGCTCGAAATCGGTAATGCTGTTCAGCAGCGTCCCAACCCTTGCCGGCCTGGCGACCAGCTTGAGCCCCAGCAGACGCTCAAGCATCAGCGCAGAAAGCTTCAAATCCACATGACGTCCGACAACATCAATATAACGTGAGCGGAGAAGGCGCAGGGCCAGATCAAACGCCAGGGCAATCAGCATGCCCAGCACCAGCATCCATAAGGTCTCGTAGGCCTGGCTGGGGACGACCCGATCGTAAACATTCATCACAAATAGGGGAGAAGCCAGAGCCAGAAGATTGACCATCAGGCTGGCGATCAGAACATCCCGATAGACTACAGAACCTTCCTTAAGTGTGTTGAAAAACCAGCCAAAGCGCTTACCGGTCGCAGCTGTATCAGCGTATGGTGCTACCAAGACTTCCTCAGGTATCTGTCGGAGAAGAATACAGCGGCCATCAAACACTTCAGCAACAGCTTTTAAGGAGAGTTCAGTGCGGCCATCATTGTCAAGCACTTCTACTGACGAGCCATGTACGTCTATCGAAGTTACAATAAAACAGCTGTTGTCTGCCGACAGAATCACAGCCGGAAAATGCTCTATACGTTCGAATGATGAATAGCTTGAAGACAATTGCCCTTCAATACCGGCACGCGCCAACGCCCGGACAAAACTTTCAGGTGCAAGCGAGCCATCCTCTCTGGGAAGTCCGGCAATTAAACTGTCAAGCTGATGCCGACACTGGAAAAGACTGCTGATAAGCCTCAGGCCTTCTTCAAGTGCCATCCACTCAGGGGCTAAACGACACATTTCTTTATTTTCTTCTTTTCTCTGCGCGCTTGTTATTTATGATCAACCCACAGCTATGTGACACAGATCTCACTTTCCTATGCCAACAATACAACAAAGAACCCTGTATTTACAGTACGAAAGCACCATCTAAATGCTGACAGGTCTTTACTTACAAGGCCTGCAGTCAATATGAAGTTTCTGTTACAACGGCGAGAGCCAGCGTGCACGCGGGAATGAAAGAGACTAACAAAACAACCTCTTGTCGACTTCCTGACCAGGGATTCAGAAAAATAGCAGGCCGAAATTTGAACTATCCTTGCGCTATCTGATGAGTGTCAGACAACCACTTCTTTCATCCGCGAGCTTATCTCAATGAGTGCCTACCGTTTCTATATGCCAGCCCTCAACCATATGGGAGCCGGCTGTCTCGAAGATGCCATCCAGGATATCGTCACACAGGGTTACCATAATGCGCTGATTGTCACCGACAAGGTGCTGGTTGAAGTCGGCCTGGTGGGTTCCGTCACCGCCAGACTCGGCAATGCCGGTATCGCCTGTACGCTTTTTGACGAAACCCGGGCGAACCCTACGGTAAGGAATGTTGAAGACGGACTCAGGCTGGTAAAGCAGGCGCGCAGTGATTTTGTGATATCACTGGGTGGCGGTTCGCCCCATGACTGCGCCAAAGGCATTGCCCTGGTCGCCAGCAATGGCGGTTCTATCCGGGATTACGAAGGCGTTGATCAATCCGCCCAGCCACAGCTGCCACTGGTCTGTATTAACACCACCGCCGGCACCGCCAGTGAAATTACCCGTTTCTGCATCATCACGGACGAGGAACGTCATATCAAGATGGCCATTGTCGACAAGAACACCACCCCGGCCATGTCAGTCAATGACCCTGCCCTGATGCAGGGAATGCCGGCCAGCCTGACCGCCGCCACCGGTATGGACGCCCTTACCCATGCTGTCGAAGCCTATGTCTCCACAGCCGCCACTCCCGTTACTGACGCCTGCGCCCTGCAGGCAATAGAAATGATCAGCGAATGGCTGCGCAGTGCCGTTTATCGTGGTGAAGAGCTACAGCCCCGGGAGCAGATGGCTTATGGCCAACTGTTGGCGGGCATGGCATTCAACAGCGCCAGTCTCGGCTATGTACACGCTATGGCGCATCAGCTGGGCGGTTTCTATGATCTGCCTCACGGAGTTTGCAACGCCATCCTGCTGCCTCATGTGGAAGCCTTTAATGCCCGCGTTTGTCCTGGTCGTCTGGCCCGTATCGGCGCCGCCATGGGCATTGATATTTCCGGGCTGACAGACCGTGAAGCAGCCCTGCGAACCATTGAAGAAATCAAGGGACTGTCGGCGGATATAGGCATATCGTCAGGGCTGAGGGAACTGAACGTCAAGCAGCAGGACTTCCCCACACTGGCAGACAATGCGCTCAAGGATGCCTGCAGCCTGACCAACCCGGTTCAGGCCAGCAGGGAAGACATCATTGGCATTTTTGAAGCATCGTTTTAGAGCAAAAATCAAAATCCCTTTATCCGACGATCTTGATCTCAATGGGCTGTTGTTCATTCGGCTTCCGTTGGGCAACCCTATCTCAACAGCCCAATGACAGAAGTAACAAACGACGGCTACATTGAATCGAACCTCTTTATCGCTCCACTTTATCGCTCCACTTTATCGCCCCACTTTATCGCCCCACTTTATCGCCCCACTTTATAGCTCCACTTTATAGCTCCACTGCCCCCTGTTTCATAATCTGCTCCAGAGGAGTTCAGTCATTTTCATGACTTCGACTATCTTCCTGGGCCTTGGTACCTCTCAATTACTGTTTGCTGACTGTGCATGACGCATCAGTGCACACGAAGACGGTTTACACTGTAAACTTCATCAGGATATAGTGAAAAGAAAAAAGAACAGGGAGAAGAAAATGCGTGAGACTTTGTTTCATTTGCGGCGGGAAATATTGTCCTGTGCCATGGAAGGACTGGTTCGAGTTCAGGCTCGCAGGCTGGCCAGCAAGACCACAAAGTCCGACAGTCAGGCGACAGATGATTGGCAACTGCCAGAGAACCCAACCTGCCCTGAAGATTTCCGGCCTCTGGAGCACGCCTGTTTTCAGAATCCTTATGATTTTTACCGCATGCTTCGGGATGAGTACCCTGTCTATCAGCTGCCAAACGGTATTTTCTGTGTATCACGCTACGAAGACATTGTCTCGGTCAGTCGCAATACGGAATGTTTCTCCTCAGAGCACCAGGGCCTGCTGGCCGGATTGCGTCAGGATCAGGACATCAGGAAGATCGGAGCCAGGGTAGAAAAAATCGCCAGTCTGGGCCTGGTGCCAGCCAATGTCCTGGCTCTGAACGACCCGCCGGAGCACTCAGCCCATCGCAAGGTTGGCCACAAGGGGCTGAATGCCCGTTTTGTGAAAAGTCTCGAAGGACGAGTTGAGGTTCTGTGTCGGAGCATGGTGGACCAGTTTATAGACAGCGGCGAAGTGGAGTTCATGAAAGAGTTCGCCTGGCGACTGCCGATGGTGCTGATCATTGAGCTCCTGGGGCTGCCAGCTAGAGACTACGACAAAATAAAAGCCTGGTGCGTGTATGGCCTGGCCACCCAGAGCGGCATCGCCACCGAGGCCGAGTTGATCGAAAGCCGGGCGGAAGCTTTGTCGTTTGTTCGCTACTGCTGGCGGAAATTCCTGAAAGCCAAGCGTAACCCCCAGGACAACCTGCTGGGTATCCTGGTGAATGCCACAACAACACCTGACCCCGGCTTTAATGACGAACAGGCTGTCAGCCTGGTTATTCAGCTACTGGTGGCAGGCAGTGACTCAACGGCTACCTCCATGGGTAACGCCCTGAAAATGCTCATTGAGAATCCAGACATTGAAGCAGAGCTGCGTGCGGACATGTCGAAACTGCCCGCCTATATTGAAGAAGTCTTTCGCATGGAAGCGGCTTTCCAGGGGCATTTCCGCTGGGTTAAAAAAGAGACAGAGCTACACGGTGTAAAACTGCCCGTCGGCAGTCGTATTCACCTGATGTGGGCTTCCGGTAACCGTGACGAGCGTTTCTGGGAAGAGCCCGATAAAATCATTCTCGACCGGAAGAACGGGAAAAAGCACCTGACCTTTGGTCATGGTATTCATGCCTGTATAGGCCGTGAATTGGCGAGAATGGAAATCCGGATTGTACTGAAGGAGTTCCTCACCCGCACCGAAAACCTGAGGATTGACGGCGAAGCGCCTTTTGTTGCCTCCATGCTGTCACGAACCCTTTTGAAGCTGCCGATACGGTTTGATCCGGTGGAATCAGCCCCCAATACCGAAGTGAGAGTCAGGGAAGAGGTGGTTGCGTAAACAAGATCTCTTGAATTACCGTAGGTCGGATTAGCCCGAGGCGTAATCCGACAACCACTATCACATGGCCACAAATAAAAATCTCAACCGGCAGTCGTATATTGACGCCGCCTTCGCCATTATCAGCAACGAAGGTGTCGAAAAGCTGTCCATGCGCAGAGTAGCCAGTGAGCTGGGTGTCAGCGCCATGGCTATGTACAAGCACTTTGCCAACAAGGATGAACTGCTGTCTGCCGCCCTGGACGAGTTCGCCTGGAGTTCCAACGTCTTCCCACCGGACGACCTTCCCTGG
Source organism: Endozoicomonas sp. (assembly GCA_051008495.1). Lineage (GTDB taxonomy): Bacteria > Pseudomonadota > Gammaproteobacteria > Pseudomonadales > Endozoicomonadaceae > Endozoicomonas_A. Next base: position 9,883 of record JBPCXN010000169.1, read on the forward strand.
CAGGAGTGGGTTGCGCATTTTGGCCGCGGCATGTTTGATGCCCTTTGTGGTGAGGTCAGCTGGGTACCACTGCTGGGCTCAATCAAAATCGGTCCAAAGGCCATGACGATCACCGCCTCCTTTATCAAGAAACTGACCGATTCCGGCTTCTCGGAACGAGACGCCATGGAAGCGTTTCTGACCATTATCCAGGTGGTCATCGGTGCAGCGTCCATACAGGCGTCCATGGACTTTCACCAGAAAGATTCCCCACTGCTGGCCAGCTTCGGCCAAAGGACAGACAAAATGTCGAGTGAATCCAAAGCGCTGATACAACACAGGCAGGTCGATATTGGCCTGCCAATGGTTATTGAATCCCTGGCACGTCGCTGGCTTGACAGTCATTGTTAGAAACAGGGAAAGCGTTCCCACGCGGAGCGAGGCTGTCGCGAAAGGGTGGAGCCAAGAGTATTTCTCAAAACCGTCGTTCCCGCGCAGGCGGGAACCCACCACGAACAGTGGATCTCCGCCTACGCGGAGATGACGATATAGAGTGAGGCTCGGTGCTTTTACCCTTTTTCGACAGCCTCGGAGCCTGGGAACGAGTCAAGAGCATGGGAACGACCAAATGTCAGGCAGTACGTGTTTTAGAGTTCTGTATAATGATTCCCTCCATCACCAGAGGTTGAGTCGCTTTCGCCAAAGAGTGACTTTTTCAACGGTATACCCTGGGATGGCGTTGACTCCTTGCCTCCTCCAGAGAAGTAGTTCCAACCCAATTGGAATACTGTTTGCAGATAAGGCAGTCCGAGTCCGAAAGCACCAATGAACACTTTGGATATTGTCTTTTTCGCAAGAAAGTAAGTAGGGTGCGTGATGGCCTGGTCCAGGATAAAGAGAGTAGCAAGGGTAATGCCTACCTTCGCACCATCAGACAAACCTCCAACGGGTGCCTCCGTTACTGTCTGGTTGCCCATACCGGGGGGCAAAGGACTCATGGTTATACTGGCTGGCGGAGCGCTGGTGACCTTCGGTGTCACGGTAGGATAGCTTTCCGTCGCTGTACTGACTGTCGAAACTGTCTCCTCTCCAGACCCATCCATGACGGGCGATGCCCCGCTGGCCATAACTTCGGGACTTGCCGTAGCGGATGGCTCAGTGGTGAAAGGTGTTTCAACCTGAGAAGCCGGTATCGACGTCGTCAACGGGTTAGTAATTGACTTGCTGGTTGTCAGCAATGTCTGCAAAAGTGTTGTGCTCATTTTCAGACTGCTGGCAGAAGTGCCGCACTGGCTGGAACAGACGGGTATCGTTTCAGCAGTCGCAAGGGAGTGTCCCGTCTGAAAGCCTCCTTCTTTACGTATCTCATAGCAGCCATTATCGATAAGATTGAGTGAGCCCTTAAGAGGCACATTCATACTTTCAGACTCAGGGGTGCGGGCCTCAAGCAGCAGTTGTCGGGCCGGGCAGCTGCTGGAAGAAAATACAGAATTGCCACGGATATCCAGATCGATATCAAAATCGATCACAGGTTCTTCTGTTTCTGGATCTATGCCCGTTGATGTCGGAATGTCATATTTTATTTCGATGGAGGCCCCTGCACCGACGCTTACCTCGCGATTGTCGGAAATATTTGCCCGGGGAATGTTGCGAAGCTTGATGGCCGTCTGATTGGCTGTGGTTATTGGGAGGTTGGTTGGCCTGACCCTTGCCGTTGGCGATACAAACCACTCATTACCTGTAATAACAATGTGTTGCTGATTCAGACAGGGGTTATTGACAGTGGAGGGGCTGGTAGGGGTGCTGGTTGGGCTGTCGTGGCCGGGGCTGGCAGCACTGGAATCCAATGAGTCACAGTATACACTGATCAGTTCCGCATTGGGTTCATCGGCTTCAAATCGGTTGTTGGCTATGTAAACAGTTTCACGAACTGAATCCAATTCAAGGTATCTCCGGGAATCATGACCAGAGAAGGGATGGCTGCCGGGGGTATGATCAAGAGTGGAGTGGGTAATACGAACCGGGCCACCATAGTCCCTGTGTTTCTTGATCAAAGCGGAAGTGATTTTTTCCGCCGGGGTATTCCACTCCACTCCCCAGGAAAAAAATCCCACTGGCGCAGAATTCTCTGAGCCGGTTAAAGCCACATTATTGAAGTGACCACTGTTCAGATCTAGATTAGTGGCATAGCCAATCTTTGGCCTGCTGTCAGGGTTGCCGATAACCGCAACCACCCCTTTAGGGTTGATCGTAGCATGGCTGCTGATAGTGATATTGTTGGACAGCAATACAATGCGACCACCGCTTACACCAACTCTTGTCAGCTCCGTTATGAAATCCGTCTCGTTAGTCACCGCAACAGCTCCGCTGAATGTAATACCTCCCGTGCTATCACTGTCGCTGACGAATCTCTCACACAACTGCCGGTGAGCCTGACATTGAAGCTGGTTACAGGGATTGGAGGGAAGCAATAAAGTGGGTGAGGGTGCCAGCGAAGAATCGACAGGCGGACAGGATATCATCACGGGAGAGGGCGATATCAGTGCTTCTGAAGAAGAACTCATGGTTGCCGCTGGCGTCGGCGTAACAAGCGACTTCGAGGGGCTCGCCGTAGCAGACGACTCAATGGTGGCAGGCTCAGTAGTCATCACGGTTTTAGCCGTGGTGCTGGTAGAAAGTAAAAGGGCTTCAGACGGAGAGGCCAGTACTGGCGTCATTTCACTACTCGCCGTAGTGAGCGGTTCTTTGATATCAGACGTCGTGGCCACAACGGTTTCAGCTGTGCTGGTAGAAGGCGCTGGTGTTTCACCTGAAGCTGCCGTGCCTGTCACCTCTGCACTGCTGGGCAGAGTTGTGGCGGCTATAAACGACCTGGGTTGGGTATCAGTCGCTGTTGGCATTGCTGCAACCGTTGAGGTGCAGGCCGGGGTTATGACTGATGAAGCCTGGCAGCTCACATTAACTCCCTGATTCTGCTGCCAGTAGCACCAGGGCTCCAGCTCTGGGACAAAAGTCCCCTGGGAGGAGTCTGAAGGTCTCCAGCCCCAGCCTAATCCATTTCTGAGCCCGAGTACGCCGGTGATAACCCTCTCCAGGTGTGGAGGCGTAAGCGTGTCAGCTTGTTCATTACGAACTTCACCCATGTGAGCTTGAGAAATATCCTCCCCACGCTGGTTGATCACCCTGTTGCAGGTAGAGCCTGCCTCAAAGTTCGCTGCTGTCTCTGTACCATTGTGTTCATCCACGATAGTGAACACTCTACCACTACTGGCTGAAAGGTCTGGCGTTGGAGACGGGGCCACAAGGCTTGTACTCAACCCACTGTTATCATCAATCCTGAATGTATTGTTGCTGAGCAAAAGGCGTAGCTTTTTATCGGCCGTTTGACAGTTTGATACCTTGATCGCCTCATGCTTGCTTACTAACGTTCGACCTTGGTCAAAGTTGAACGATGCTGTCTCAAGGAGGTCCACCTCGCTATCAGTAATAATGACTTTGTGTGTAGACGGGGGGGTAAATGTGGGTGTGGGTGTGGGTGTGGGTGTGGGTGTGGGTGTGTCAGGAAATTCAGGGTCTTCCCTGCAGCCAAGATCCAAAGCAGCAACCCCAGACTTGATAATGGCTCCAGGAAAACCTGGCGCAGGAGGAAGCTCAACCTCTCCCGGAATCAGTTTGATCAGGACATTACTCAGGTTTAACTCTGTCACTTCCTTGAAATCCAGCACACTGGAGGGAATACGATCGCCTTCACCTTCCGAATCGACTTCAATATCCGCAAGCAAGTAATGGCCATCTGCCTGATCACCTTTTATAACCGGCGGCAATCGCTCGGCTGGTGCGGCTCTTTTCTGGTTCCCACTTGGAAGAGGCTGTCTGGTCGTCAGACGAGGTTTTTTGTTGCCAGCGAGGTTGCCAGCGATAGTGGTGTCTTTAGGCTGAACAAATCCAAAGGGGAGAATATAGGTCACTTCAGCGTTGTTACTGTCGACACTTTCGAACAGAAACATGCTTTTTGCCATATTGCTGAAATCGACGCTTCTCAGGTCCGCCTGGTCATGCCGGATAACATAGACAGTGCTGTGCAAATCATGCTCGTGATGCTTCTTGCATGCTGTCCGGAACGGATCATCCGGACTACTGCCCAGCTGATTACAGCACTCCTCTTTACCCAGGTTCCCTATGTGAAGCCTGGTGCATGAGTAGCTGGTGAGTGCTACCGGTGATGGGGTGGGCGTGGATGAGGGCAATACTGAGGACTCTGACGGGTAACTCTTGACAGCTGTGGATTCGGGCCCGGGTGAGCTGGCTGCGCCGGTCTGCGTTGTCAAAACAACAGTTTCAGCCGAAGCTGGTGTGACGGATGTAGACTCTCCTGAAGGGTATGTTGACAGAGTCGTGGCGGCTATAGACGATTCAGTTGGAGTACCTGACACTGTTGGCATTGCTGCAACCGTTGAGGTGCAGGCCGGGGTTATGACTGATGAAGCCTGGCAGCTCACATTAACCCCCTGATTCTGCTGCCAGTAGCACCAGGGTTCATAGTTGACGGTATATCTCCCATCAGAGCCAGGCACACCTTGCCCCCAGGCATACCCATTACTCAGCCCTACGACACCTGTGGCAATTCGAGTAAGGGATGGGGATCCATCAATGCCGCCCATATGCCCCTGTGAAATATCCCGTTGTCCGGTCTCATCCAGAACCTGATTACAGGTAGAGCCTTCCTTGAAACGAACGGCTTCCGAACCTGTCTCATGCAGGAAAAAGAGGCCCCCTGTGCTCTGTCCCCCTGCTGTTCCTTCGGTAATAAGGGTTCGGGTATTTTTCAGTAACAAGCTGGCTGTGCGACCGGCTTGCTGGCAGCCAGTGATGTAGAGAGCTTCGCCAACATGGGTGAAGTGACCTTCACCGCCAATGATGAGATCAAACTCACTGTTTATAAAATCGTACTCAGGCGTCGCCTGTCCTTCAGTACAACCCATTTCTATTGCCTGAAGCCCCATGGAATTGTTCGCTGGATCGCGAACAACCTTAACATTTTCCATGGTCACGGATCTGGCGCCCTTCAAGTCCAGAACACCATCCGCGCTGTGATTTCCCCGAGAGTCAATCTCAATATTGGCGAACCAGTAGTTTCCTGAAGAATTGTTTGCAGTGATGACAAAGCAGGGGTAGCTGGGACATGTTGCAGTCTCTGAAATGGTTATTTCTGCTCTTTTACCGGATTTCAGGTTACCAACAAACAGGCTGTCAGTCGGCATGCTGAACTTGTGTGGCAGATCATATTCCACCAGCTGGTCTGCGGTGAGACCGGGAGCTTCACTGTCGAAGATATATAGTCTATTGCCCGCGGTCACTACGCCAGCTAAATCAGTCACGCTGTAGGGTATCTTGGTAACACGACTGAAGTTGTGAAACCGAGTATAGGCATCATCACAGACAATCCTGTCCCTGCTACCCTCCGTAAATGCGGTACAGTCATCAAAAGTCTGAGCAACCGGAAACTGAGGTGAGGGTGAAGGCGAGGGTGTGATGGAAGCCATGTCCATCGCCGTAGCGGAGGCAGTGGCGGAGGAAGAAATACCTTCCGAAGAGTCCCGCATGCCAGTTCCAGCCGATGTTGAGGCCACCAGAGTTGAGGTTGGTTCTATGGTTGAAGTCATCTGGCACAG